>JAYRPK010000085.1:0-6591 GCA_041911195.1 Novosphingobium sp.
CATCATGACCCGGCTCCACCTTCACCTGCTGTCCGATTCCACCGGGGAAACGCTGGAAATGATCGCCAAGGCGGCGCTCGCCCAGTTCGACGGCGCCGATGTCACGCGGCATTTCTGGCCGATGGTGCGCTCGCAGCAGCATCTCGACCGCATCCTGGGCGATATCGCGGCCAATCCTGGGCTTGTGCTGTTCACGCTGGTCAACGACGAGATCCGCTCGCGGTTGGAAGAGCGTTGCGCCGCGCTGGGCCTGCCGGCCTATGCCGCGCTCGATACCGTGATCGAAGCTCTCGAGGGCCTGCTCGGCCAGGAAGCCAAGGGAAGGCCCGGCCGCCAGCACCTGATGGACGATGCCTATTTCGCCCGGGTCGAGGCAATCCAGTTCACCATTGCCCATGACGACGGGGTTGCCTGGGAAGACTGGGAGCAGGCCGATATTGTCCTTGCCGGCATTTCGCGCACGTCGAAAACGCCGACATCGATCTATCTCGCCAATCGCGGTTACAAGACGGCCAATATCCCGATCGTGGTGGAAAGCCCTCCGCCCAGCTCGCTGTTCGGCCTGCGCCATCCGCTGGTCGTCGGGCTGACCACTGCGCCCGAGCGGCTGATCCAGGTGCGGCGCAACCGGCTGCTGGCGCTCAACCAGGCGCCGGAGACGGCCTATGTCGATGTCGAAAAGGTGGCGCGCGAAGTGCAGTTCGCCCGGCGCATGTTCGCCGACAACGGCTGGCCGGTGATCGATGTCACTCGCCGTTCGATCGAGGAGACCGCGGCGGCGGTGATCAACCTCTACAACGAGCGCGAGGCTGCCAGCGAAGCGGACATGGGTGCGATATGACCCTTCGACGGTGCTCAGGATGATTGTGCTGGCCTCGCAAAGCGCATCGCGCAGGGCGATGCTGAGCTCCGCCGGGGTGCCGTTCGACATTGTCCCGGCCCATCTCGACGAACGCGCCATCGAGGCGGGTCTGACCGGCGCGGGGGCCCGCGAAGTGGCGCTTGCGCTTGCCGGCGCCAAGGCGCTGGCCGTGTCGGCGCTCAGGCCCGATGCGCTGGTCCTGGGCAGCGATTCGCTGGTCGAGGTTGCCGGGCGGCGGTTCGACAAGCCCGCCAGCCGCGCCGAAGCGGCCGAACACCTGCGCTTCTTCTCGGGCAAGGTAATGCGTCTCCACAGCGCGGCCGTTCTGGCCCGCGATGGCGCGGTGACCTGGGAACACGATGCCATGGCGTCACTTTATGTGATGGAAATGTCGGAAAAGTTCATCGAGAGCTATCTGGACGAGGAATGGCCGGCGGTGGCGGGCTGTGTCGGCGTCTTCCGCATCGAGGCGCGCGGGGTGCAACTGTTCGAGGCGATCGAGGGCGATCATTTCACCGTGCTGGGCATGCCCTTGCTTCCGGTGCTCGGTGCGCTGCGCGAGGCGGGGGAGTTGCCGCGATGACAAGGCCCTATGCCGAAGTGATCGGCGATCCGATCGCACACTCCAAATCGCCGTTGATTCACAATTTCTGGCTGGAGAAGCTTGGCATCGACGCGGAATATCGCCGTTGCCATGTCCGGCCGGAGGAGCTGGCCGACTATTTCGCGCAAAGGCGCAAGGATGCGGAGTGGCGCGGGTGCAACGTCACCATTCCCCACAAGGAGCAGGTTGGCAGGCACATCGATGTGCTCGACGAAAAGGCCAGGTCAATCGGTGCGGTCAACACCATCAGCAAGCAGGAAGGCGGCAGCCTTGCCGGCACCAACACCGATGTCGATGGAGTCGAGGAAGCCTTGGCCGGCATTGACCTTCAGGGGCAGGAAGTATGCGTCATCGGCGGCGGCGGCGCGGCCCGGTCTGCCTTTACCGTCCTCGCGCGGCGCAATTGCGCTTCCGTCTTCGTCCTCGCGCGCAATCCGGAAAAAGCCGTCAAAGTTGCCGATGCTTGCGGGGTATTCGGAGTCGGCGTGCCACTCGCGCCCGATTCCGCAGCGCTTTACGAGGCCAAACTGCTGATCAACGCGACACAACTCGGCATGACCGGGCAGGAGCGGATGCCGGGCTTCATCCTGTCTGAGCTTGAAGAAATGGCCGAAGGCGCGCTGGTCTTCGATATGGTCTATGTCCCGCTGGAAACCGACCTGCTGGCCGCCGCGCGACGCAAGGGCATCCGCACTTGCGATGGCCTGGTCATGCTGATCGGCCAGGCTGCTGTCGCCTTCGAGAAATTCTTTGGCCAGCCCGCACCGCGTGAGCACGATGCCGAACTGCGCGCCTTGCTGACCGCATGAAGAAACCCTTCATCCTCGGCCTCACCGGCTCGATCGGCATGGGCAAAAGCGCCGTCGCGGCCATGCTGCGCGGGCTCGGCGTGCCGGTGTTCGATGCCGATGCGGCAGTGCATGAGTTGCAGGGCCCTGACGGCGCGCTGCTGCCGATGATCGAGGCGGAGTTTCCCGGCACCACCGGCCCCAATGGGGTCGACCGGCCCAGGCTGGGCGCGGCGGTGTTCGGTGATCCGGCAAAGCTCAAGCGGCTGGAAGCGATCGTCCATCCGGCAGTGGGCGCCATGCGCGCCGGGTTCCTCGAGGAGAATGCCGACAAGCCGCTCATCGTTTTCGACATTCCGTTGCTGTTTGAAAAGGGTGGCTTCGAGCAGGTAGACGCGGTTGCAGTCGTTTCCGCCCCGGCTGAGCAGCAGCGCGAACGCGTTCTGGCCCGGCCCGGCATGACGGTCGAAAAATTCGAACAGATCCTGGGGCTGCAAGTGCCCGATGCCGAGAAACGGGCGCGGGCGGATTATGTCATCGATACCGGAGTTTCGCTCGCCGAGACCCGCCATGCGGTGCAGGCGCTGGTGCATCGGCTGACGGGCACAAATATGTAACGCGCCCCCTTGCGCCGCGCATGTTCGAGGCAGATATAAAGAGGAAATGCGCGAGATCGTTTTTGACACCGAGACCACCGGGCTCGACCCTCAAGGGGGCGACCGGCTGGTGGAAATCGGCTGCATCGAAATGGTCAACCGGGTCGAGACCGGACGCACCTTCCATGGCTATTTCAACCCGCAGCGCACCATGCCCGCCGCGGCCGAGGCCGTGCACGGCCTTTCCGACGCGTTCCTTGCCGACAAGCCCCTGTTCGCCGAGCGGGTTGCCGAACTCCTCGAATTTCTAGGGGATTCGCCGCTGGTCGCACACAATGCCGGCTTCGACTTCGGCTTCCTCGACATGGAGCTGGCGCTGTGCGGGCACGAGCCGCTTTCGCGCGAGCGGATGATCGATACCGTAGCCCTTGCCCGCACCCGCCATCCCGGCGCCAAGAATTCGCTCGATGCGCTCTGCACCCGCTATGGCATCGATCGCAGCCACCGGACCAAGCACGGCGCGCTGCTCGACGCGGAACTGTTGGCGCAGGTCTATGTCGAGCTGACCGGAGGCCGGCAGATCGGGCTTGGCCTGGCTGCCGAAACCACGGTCGTCGAACTGGTCACTGCCACACCGCTGGCGCGCGAGCGCCCAGCGCGTGCGCCCCGCCCCCATGCCCCGAGCGAAGCGGAGCTGGCCCTGCATGAAGAATTCCTGGCGACCATCAAAGAGCCGCTCTGGAAAGTTTAGTTCAAGAATTGCTTACAAAGGAGGCGCCCCATGGAAATTCGCATATCCGGCCATCAGATGGATACAGGCGCCGCGTTGCAGACTCATGCCAGCGACAGGCTTAACGCCGTGGTCGGCAAATACTTCAGTCGCGCGGTTTCCTCGAACGTCACTTTCGGCAAGGCCCCGGCCGGCGCTTTCCGCTGCGACATCGTCACCAATGCCGGCAACGGACTGGTGCTCAAGGGCGCGGCAATCGCGCCAGATGCCCATATCGCGCTCGATCAGGCCGCCGAAAAGATCGACAAGCAGTTGCGCCGCTACAAGCGCAGGATCAACGACCGGCACGAGCAATCGGCCCATGCCATCAAGCTGGAAGAAGCGGCCTATATCGTTTTCGAAGAGTCTGCCGAAGAAGACGAAGTCTCGGTCGATGCGCCGGTAGTCATCGCCGAAACCCGGGTGGACGTGCCCGAATCCACGGTTTCGGACGCGGTCATGATGCTCGATCTAAGGAACACCAACGCGCTGCTGTTCAAAAATGCTGGCACTGGCAAGCATAATATGGTTTACCGCCGCGGCGATGGCTCGATCGGCTGGGTAGAGCCTTCCTGACGCGCGCAATCCGCGCGGCATTTCCGGTGGAGGAGGGACGAAGCGATTCCGGACATTTCCGGAAACTCTTCGTTCATCCCCCGGAACGGGGCCTTGTGATATCGATACGAATTGAATGACCGCCTTATTCACCCTCCTGCCCGAAGCCGTCGGCACCATTGGCGCCGACAGCAAGCGCGCCATCCTGACGGCCCTGTCCGAGCGCTTCGCCTCGGTCTACGGGCTCGATGCGCGCCACGTGTTCGAGGGGATCGAGCAACGCGAGAAACTGGGCAGCACCGGCTTCGGGCGCGGCGTCGCCATTCCGCATGCGCGGATCGAAGGCCTGCACCGGCCGGTCGCCGCTTTCCTGCGGCTCGACGCCCCGGTCGATTTCGACGCGGCCGATGGCATGCCGGTCGATCTGGTGTTCGGCCTGCTTTCGCCCGAACAGGCGGGTGCGGCCCATCTTCATGCCCTTGCCGCAATCTCGCGCATGATGCGCGACGAGGCGATGCATGTCGCCCTCACCCAGGCGCCCGGTCCGGAGGCGCTCTATGGTCTGCTGTGCAATGTCATCGACCGGGACGCAGCCTGATCCCGCATTGACGGGCGCAGCGCTGCACTGGCGGGCGCTGGAAGGGCTCTATGCCTCGGCTCCGGTCAACCGCCTGTTCGATTCGGCGCTGAGCGTCGAGGGCGAAGGGCGCGCGAACATCCATTTCACTGTCGATGAGCGGTATCATCATGCCGCCGGCGCAGCGCATGGCACGATCTATTTCAAGATGCTCGACGATGCGGCCTTCTATGCCGCCAATACGCTGGTGACCGACCGGTTCCTGCTGACCACTTCGTTCAACCTGCATTTCACCCGGCCGGTCAAGCGCGGGGAAGTGACGGCGCAGGGCCGCTGGATCAGTGGCCGCCGCCGGGTGCTGGTCGCCGAATCGCGGCTGATCGACGCCGAGGGCGAGGAAATCGGCCGGGGCACCGGAACCTTCATGCGCTCGCGCATCGCCCTCTCCGCGCTCGATGGCTATGCCGATGCGTTGAAGCACCTGGCCGGGTGACCGAAGAACCCCGCCTTCCCGCGCATGTGGAGGTCGCGGGGCTGATTCGCCGGACCCAGTCCGAAGGCGGCTTCGCCACCGTGCTGCGCAAGGGCGAGGCTGATGCCGGAACCTTGCTGGTGGTGCTGACCCAGGGCGGCGACAAGGCGCGTGCCTATGAACGCATGCCTCTGCCCGATGGCAGCCGCGGCTGGAACTGTTCCCGGGTCCAGGACCCGGACAACAGGATGGAGTTCGAGGAATGGCTCGATCGCCGCAAGCGGCAGGACAGTGACCTGTGGTTGCTCGAGCTCGACCTTGCCGGGGGCGAGCGCTTGCTGGGGCTGGAGCCGAAATAGCCGATATTTAACCATTATCTCCTAAGCCCGCCAAGCCGGATCCGTTCCGGCGGCGACAGGGGTGGCTTGGGCGCATGCGATTTGCGGCATTGACCTTGACGATTGTTGCCGGCGCATTGCCGCAGGCACCTGCCCATGCGGCGGGCAGCGATCGGCCGACGGCGGTCGATATAGCATTCCAGGACTTCACCGCTCAGGAAGTGATCGAAGGTACGCCGGTCGAGCCGATCAGCCCTTATCGCACTGCTCCCAGCCGGCCTCGCGGCGGCAATGCGGCCCGGCAATCGGAGCAGCCTGCGGCGCAACCGTCGTTCGGCCAGTCATTCGATAGCTTCGTCGCGCACCAAACGCTGCCGCGCGAAATCTCCGGCGAGGTCGGCTGCATTGCCAGTGCGATCTATTTCGAGGCGCGCGGTGAGCCGCTGGAAGGGCAACTGGCGGTCGGCCGGGTGGTCGTCGCGCGGGCGCGATCAGGCAAGTTCCCGGCTTCCTATTGCGCCGTGGTGTTGCAGCCCAAGCAATTTTCCTTCGTCCGCGATGGCGCCATGCCGCCGATCGACTATTATTCGTGGCAGTGGCGCAATGCCGTCGCCGTCGCCCGGATCGCCCATGCCGGCTCCTGGCGCAGCCCGGTCGAAGGCGCGCTGTTCTATCATGCCACCTATGTCTCGCCCGGCTGGCGCCGCGCGGTGATCGCCCAGGTGGGCAATCACATCTTCTATCGCTGAGCATCTGATCCGGAACTGCGTTCCGGATCGCACGGCACCAGCCCACTCCCCCGCCCGGCCACCCATAGCGTACAATCCCGTAGGGTAGCCGGGCGGGGGAGTGGGCTGGTGCCGCCTCGAAATTCGCCCTTTCGCGAGCCGAAGACCAGCTCAGCTAATTTCGAAGAAAACGCCAAATCAATCGCGTAGTTCGATCCACACCGGCGCGTGGTCGCTGGCCTTCTCGCGGCCGCGGTGCGCCTTGTCGACGCCGCATGAGAGCAGCCGGTCGGCCGCTTCGG
>JAYRPK010000086.1:0-4017 GCA_041911195.1 Novosphingobium sp.
AGCCGGCTCAACGAGCTGCTCAATGAACAGCCCACGATCGCCACGCCCGAGCGGCCATTGCAACTGCCGGTTCCGCCGCGCGGGCAATTGTCGTTCGAGAACGTCACCTTCCGCTATCCGACGCGGCCCGAAGTGGCTGCGCTGGCCGATTTCACGCTCAAGGTGGAGCCGGGCGAGACCGTCGCCATCGTCGGCCCTTCGGGGGCGGGCAAGTCGACCCTGTTCCAGCTTGCCGAGCGGTTTTACGATCCGCTGGCCGGCGCCATCAAGCTCGACGGCGTGCCGCTGGCCCAGGCCGATCCCGCCGAAGTGCGCCGCCGCATGGCGCTGGTGCCGCAGGAAGGCGTGCTGTTCGCCGCCAGCGCCCGCGACAACCTGCGCTATGGCAACTGGGAGGCGAGCGACGAGGAGATCTGGCAGGCTGCGGCCCAGGCCAATGCCGAAACATTCCTGCGCGAATTGCCCGAAGGGCTCGACACCTTCCTCGGCGAGGACGGCGCGCGGCTTTCGGGCGGGCAGCGCCAGCGCGTGGCCATCGCCCGCGCGCTGCTGCGCGATGCGCCGATCCTGCTGCTCGACGAGGCGACCAGCGCGCTCGATGCCGAAAGCGAGCGGCTGGTGCAGCAGGCGCTCGAGCACCTGATGGAAAACCGCACGACGCTGGTCATCGCCCACCGCCTTGCCACGGTGCGCAGTGCCGACCGGATCGTGGTGATGGATGCGGGCCGGCTGGTCGAGCAGGGCACCCACGACAGCCTGTCGCGCGCTGGCGGGCTCTATGCCCGGCTGGCCTCCCTGCAATTCGACGAACGGCAGGTCCTGGCCGCCGAATGACATTCCGGCCTGCGGCTCTCCCGGCTAAGCGGAAACATTGCAGATCGAAACCCGGCCGAGACCGGGTGCGAAACGTTCGAAGGGACTGACATACCATGCGCAAGCAAAGTCTGCGGCGGATCGCCGCGATTCTCGCCACTTCCGCCATCGCCCTGGCAGGCGCGGCATCGGCACAGGCCAGGCCGGCGGGCCATGCGCATCACACGCCAGCCGCCGCGGCAGCCGATACCGGCGACTGGGGCGAGTTCGGCGTGCAGACTCAATGGATCGATCCTGCCGCCAAGCCGGGCGACGACTTCGACCGTTACGTCAACGGCAAGTGGAACGACGTGACCGAGATGCCGGCCGACAAGACCCGCATCGGTGCATTCTTCACGCTGCGCGACCTTTCGGAACAACGGCTGAAGGGCATTGTCGATGGCCTCGCCACCCGCCGCTACCCCGCCGGCAGCCCGCAGGCCCGAGTTTCCGCCGCCTACAAGGCGTTCATGGATACCAAGGGCATCGAGGCGGCCGGCCTGGCCCCTGCGCAGCCCTATCTCGACCGCATCCGCGCCGCCAGGACCAGCGACGACCTCGTCGCACTGTTTGCAGCGCCCGGCTATGCATCGCCGGTCGGCCTTGGCGTCGATGCCGACGCGAAGCAGAGCGACCGCTATGCCGTCTATCTTGGCCAGAGCGGGCTGGGCATGCCCGATCGCGACTATTACCTGTCCGATAACGACCGCTTCAAGCAGATGCGGGCCAAATATCTAGATTATGTGACCTTCCTGCTCGGCAAGGCGGGATACCAGGACGCGCGGGCATCGGCGCAAGCGGTGCTGGCACTGGAAACCGATATGGCGCGCGCTGCGTGGGACCGCACCATCGCGCGCAACCGCGACCTGACCTACAACAAGCTCTCCCGCGCCGAACTCGACGCGCTGGGCGGCGGCAAGGTGAGCCGCATGCTCGGGCAAATGGGCATCGGTACGCTGAGCGAGGCGATCGTGCGCGAAATGCCGCCGACAGCGGAAGAAATGGCGGCGGCCAAGCTCGACCCGGCCGACAGTTCCAAGATGGGCGGCGGCGTTCCGGCCACGCTCAAGCTGATCGACGAGCGGCCGGTGGCAGTCTGGCAGGCCTGGCTCACCAGCCACTTCCTGTCCGATCACGCTTCCTACCTGCCCAAGGACATCGACGATGCCAATTTCGCCTTCTACGGCACGGCGCTGAGCGGCCAGCCGCAACAGCGCGAGCGCTGGAAGCGGGGCATTTCGGCAGTGGAAAGCCAGATCGGCGAACTGCTGGGCCAGATCTACGCCGCCCGCTATTTCCCCGCGCCCAACCGCGCGGCCATGGGCGACCTGGTGGGCAACCTGCGCGCGGCCATGGCGGCCAACCTTGCCGATCTCAAATGGATGGGCCCCGAAACCCGCAAGGCAGCCCAGGCCAAGCTCGATGCCTTCACCCCCAAGATCGGCGCTCCGGCGCGCTACAAGACCTACCGGGGACTGGTCGTGACCGCGACGACGCCGCTGGCCAATCAGATGTCGGCGGCGAAATGGCAGATGGACGATCAGTTGCGCCGGCTGGGCAAGCCGGTCGACCGGGCCGAGTGGTACATGTTCCCGCAGACGGTCAACGCCTACTATAACCCCGTGTTCAACGAAGTGGTCTTCCCCGCCGCGATACTGCAGCCGCCGTTCTTCAACCTTACGGCCGATCCGGCGGTGAACTATGGCGCGATCGGCGGGGTGATCGGCCACGAAATGGGCCATGGCTTCGACGACCAGGGCGCCAAGTCCGACGGTGCGGGCAACCTGCGCGACTGGTGGACCGCCGCCGACAAGCAGGCCTTCGAGGCGCTAACCGGCCAGCTTGCCGGGCAATACGACCAGTTCTGCCCGTTCGATGAGGGCAAGACCTGCGTCAACGGCAAGTTCACCCTGGGCGAGAACATCGGCGACCTCGGCGGGCTGAGCCTGGCCTACCGCGCCTACCGCATGTCGCTGCGCGGCAAGGAAGCGCCGGTGATCGGCGGCTATACCGGCGACCAGCGGTTCTTCATGGCCTGGGCGCAGGTCTGGCGCAGCAAGGTTCGCGAGCAGCAGGCCCGCCAGTTCCTGGTGACCGATCCGCACTCGCCGCCGCAGTACCGGATCAACGGTATCGTGCGCAATTTCGACGAGTGGTACCGCGCCTTCAACGTGCAGCCGGGCGACAAGCTTTACCTGCCGCCCGAAAAGCGCATTCGCATCTGGTGATAAGGTATGGGGGCAGACGGGCGCGGCTTGACTTGACCGCGCCCGCCGCCACACGCCGCAGGCCATGGATCAGAACCTGACAGCGGTCTTGCTCGGCATTGTCGAAGGGCTGACCGAATTCATCCCGGTCTCCTCCACAGGGCACCTGATCCTTGCCGCCGAGATTTTCGGCTACGACGCCGATCAGTGGAAGGTGTTCAATGTCGTCATCCAGCTCGGGGCGATCCTGGCGGTGGTGGTGCAATACTGGCGGACGTTCTGGGCGGTGGCGCGGGGGGCCTTGCGGCTCGATCCGGTAAGCCTGCGCTTCATCGCCAACATCCTGCTCGGCTTCCTGCCCTCGGCGGTCCTGGGCCTGGCGCTCAAGGACTATATCGACATGATGCTGGGCAGCCCGGTGATTGTCGGCTGGGCGCTGATCGCGGGCGGCGTGGCGATCCTTGCGATCGAGCGCCGGGCCAGGCCCGGTCCCAAGAGCGGCATCGGCCAGATGCCCTACGCCCAAGCGCTGGGCGTGGGCGTGATCCAGTGCCTTTCGATGATCCCCGGCATCAGCCGTTCGGGCGCGACGATCATGGGCGCGCTGGCCATGGGTATCGAACGGCGCACCGCGGCCGAATTCAGCTTCTTCCTCGCCGTGCCGACCATGCTGGGGGCGACGGCGCTGGAACTGTGGGACAGCCGCGAGGCCATGGCGGCGGGGCTGGGGCCGGTCGGCTGGGAGCAGATCGCGATCGGTTTCGCGGTGTCTTTCGTGGTCGCGCTGGTCGTGATCCGTGCTTTCGTGGCCTATGTCAGCCGGTCGGGATTTTCACCCTTCGCCTGGTACCGGATCGCCGCCGGCATTCTGGCGCTGGGTTTGCTGTATTACGCCTGAGTGTCTGATCCGAAACTCCGTTTCGGATCGTTCGGCACCGGCCCTCTCCCCCGCCCGGCC
>JAYRPK010000087.1:0-9926 GCA_041911195.1 Novosphingobium sp.
AACCAGACCTGCTCGAAGCCCAGGCTCTCGATATGCTCGATGAACTCCAGCGTCTCGGCGTAGAAGTCCGGCCAGGGCTGGAACCACTGCGCAGGATTGCGCATGTCGAAGCCATAGCCGAAGCGCAGGTGGGTGGTCATGGCCCTCTCCCGTTTGCCGTCCGATTCTTCAGTCGATGTTCGCACAGCCCGGTATGGCAAGTCACCAAGCCTTTTGCGGATGAAGTTGCCGTGCAGGGCCTTATCTCTTAACCATCCCTGCAGCGATCAATGGGAAGGGGACGAAGCATGAAGAACCGGATGGCGCTGATGGCGGTGCTGGGCCTGCCCGTTGCCGCAAGCTTCGCAGTCGGCAATGCTGCAAGCGAAACACCCGTTCCGGGCCAGAACCCCTCGGCCTACGCCGCGCGGTGCGGCGTGGATGCGATTGCCCCATTGCTGGCCGGCATCGGAACCAAGGTGAACCTGCATCCGATTCCCAACAGCTTCCCCGTGCCCGGCGGCGCCAAGTACACGGCGCCCAAGGGCCGCCTGCCGGGCTATTGCCAGGTTACCGGCAGCTATGTGACCAACCCTGCTACCGGCAAGACCGCCAACTTCATCGCTACCCTGCCGGACAACTGGAACGGCAAGTACCTCCAGCTCGGCTGCTCGGGCAGTTGCGGCGTCCTGATCATGAACAACCCGGCGCTGCCGCAGATCACCATTACCGCTCAGGGCTATCCCGGCCAGCTCATCGAAAAGGGCTATGCCACCCTGGGCAACGACCTGGGCCATGTCTCCCGGCTTGGCGGCCCGCCGATTTCCTCGGACTGGCTGGTCGGTCCCGATGGCGGCCTCAACAGCGAGGCGCTCGAAGACTATCTCTGGCGGGCCGATTTCGTCATGGCGGACATGGGCAAGGCCTTCGTCCAGGCCTTCTATGGCCGCGGCAACCGGGCGGCCGCCCCCGTCTCCCGTTCCTATTTCCTCGGCTGTTCGCAGGGCGGGCGCGAGGCCATGGTGGCGGCGGCGCGCTTCCCCGGCAAGTTCGACGGCATCATCGCCGGCTCTCCCGCGATCGACCTGCCCGGCCTGCTGTTCCAACCTGCCGGCCGCGCCGCCATCGGACTGAGACCCGGGCAGACCCCGATTTCGTCCACGCAGATGAGGCTCTTCCAGTCGCGGGTCATGGAACAGTGCGACGGGCTTGACGGGGTGAAGGACAACCTGATCCAGAACCCTGCTGCCTGTCCGATCCGGGCTCAGCGCGACGTGCCGGTGTGCAAGCAGGGGGAAAGCGGCGATAGCTGTTTCACCCCCGCGCAGGCCGAGTTCCTCAGCTCCTTCGTTACCGCCGCGACCGACGGTAGCGGCAGGGTCATCTTTCCGGGATATTCGGTGAGCGAGGTCTCGCTCGATTTCCGCGGCGCTGCCAATCCCGGCGAAGCGCCCGACCGCGGCATTCGCCTCTATGCGCCCAGCGCTTTCGCGCCGGGGCAGCAACTGGTTTCGTTCGGCTCGGGCGGACCGGGCGCGATCGACGCCTTCCGGGTCTTGGCCGATGCCTCGGCTTACGGCACCATTCGCTCAGTGGTACGCAAGGGCACGGTCGAGGCGCAGGACCTGCTTCCCTTGGCGCGCGGCCGCACCAAGCTCCTTTGGTATCACAACCTCAGCGACGAGGCGCTGACGCCTTACATGTCGTTCAACCTCTATGCCGGTCTCGCGCGCAGGAGTGGCGGCTATGCGCGGCTGCAGCGCAATGTCAGGCTTTTCTCCCTGCCGGGCACCGGACATTGCGGCATGAGTGGCATCGGCCCGACCAACTTCGATGCCATCGGCACGCTCGAAGCCTGGGTCGAACAGGGCAAGGCGCCCGATGCGATCCATGCGCGTCAGCTCGATCCCAAATACAACAACGTGCTTGCAGGCAAGGTCGACTGGACCGTGCCGCCGCTGCGCTCGATGCCGCTGTGCCCGTTTCCGCAAATGGCGCGCTACAAGGGCAATGGCGACGTCAAAGACGCGGCCAACTGGGAATGCAGCAAGACCGACACGCGCATGCTGACGGTCGGCGAAGCCGGCCGGCTGGCGGGAGTGTTCCGCTAGGTTTCTGGCCTATTTGAGGTTCAGCACCTTGTAGCTGTCGTCGTCGGGGTAACGCCCGCCGGGATCGATCATGATGCCCAGCATGCCCTGCGACCAGTCGGCCGAATCCGGGTACTGGCGGAACCAGTCGGTGATGACGTAGCGGGTCTTGATCCGCCATTCCTCGCCGCGCTTTTCCAGCTTGTCGAGATAGCGGCCGGCGCCGATCACGTCGTTCTTCTCGCCCTCGGGCGTGTTGATCCGGTGGAAGCCGTAGAAATAGCTTTCGACGTCCGCTGTGTCGCCATGGATGGCGATCAGCGCATTGGCGATGAAGTGCTGCGACTGGTCCATCGAACCCATGATCGGGAAGGACCAGGCGATGAATTCCTCGGCATTGCCGCAGAAGCCCATGTGGTTGTCGGTGCAGTCTGGCCAGTAGGCGGAGCGAACCATGTCGGCATCGAGCCGGTCGACGCCGCGCGAATAGCGGTAGAGGCATTCGCGGATCGCCTCGCGGTCGGCGAGTTCGGCAAGAATCTGGCTGGTCGGCGTGGTCATGGGGCTCTCCCGGTTGTCCCTGATTTATCGGCCGCAACATCGCCCTGTCCCGGTGCGATGGCAAGGGCTTGTGCCTTGTCGGCATAAGGCGCAAGTTCGGCTGAGACAGGGAGAGAGACGATGGATATCCTTCGCCCCAGCCGCCGTGATGCGCTGATTCTGGGTCTTGGCGCGCTTGCCGCTCCGGCCTCCGCCGTGGACCGCCCAGGCGATATCGGGAGAGGGGCGGCGGGATTGACGCGGGTGGTGCGAACTACCGGCGGTTTCGTGCGCGGCCTGCGGCAGGGCGGCGTCGCGAAGTTCCTGGGCATTCCCTATGGCGCGAACACGGACGCGCGGCGGTTCCTGCCGCCGCTGGCGCCGCAGCCCTGGCGCGGGGTGCGCGAATGCTCCGCGCTGGGCGCCCAGGCGGTGCAGGGCGCGGTCTCGGGGGGCAGGCCGGCGACGACGGTCGATCTCAATGCCCCCTTCGCCCGCGAGGTGATGCGCCGCTTCAAGGCGACGCTTGAAACGGGGCCGGGCAGCGAGGACTGCCTGTTTCTCAATGTCTGGACCTCTTCCGCCAATCCGCGCGCCCGGCGTCCGGTCATGGTCTGGCTGCATGGCGGCGGCTTCGCCATGGGCTCTGGCGGCGACCCGCAATACGAGGGCAGCGGACTGGTGCGGCGCGGCGATGTTGTGGTGGTGACGCTGAACCACCGGCTCAATGCGCTGGGTTATCTCTATCTCGGCGACCTGCATCCCGACTTCGCCGATTCCGGCAATTCCGGCACGCTTGACCAGGTCCTCGCGCTCGAATGGGTGCGCGACAACATCGCCGAATTTGGCGGCGATCCGAACAATGTCACCATCTTCGGCGAAAGCGGCGGCGGTTCAAAGGTTTCCGCCATGCTGGCTGTGCCCAGGGCGAAAGGGCTGTTCCACAAGGCGATCATCCAGTCCGGTCCCGGGCTGGTCATGGCAAACCGGGGCGTCGCCGCGCAGATCGCCGAAAGGACGCTCGCCAGCCTGGGCATCGCCCGGGCCGACGTTCACCGGTTGCAGACCGCCGATGTCCAGGCCGTGGTCAGGGCAGCGGCCGAAGCCGCCGCGCAGGCGCGCGATGCCATGCGCACGCTTTCGCCCGTGGTCGATGGACGGACGCTGCCCTCCGATCCGTTCGAGCCGGCCGCCCCGGCTGTTTCGCGCCATGTGCCGCTGATGATCGGTTGCACAAAGGACGAGGCGACGCTGTTCACCGGGGCGGACCCGAAATTCGGCACGATGACCGAGGACGAAGTCAGGGCGCGCTTCGCGGCGGTGCTGAAGGATCGCGGCGAAGCGGCATTCGCCGCCTACAAGGCCCACTATCCGCAGGACAAGCCGACATACTGGTTCACCTCGATGATGACCCATATGGGCACCTGGATGAATTCCATCCGGCTGGCCGAACGCAAGGCGGCGCAGGGCGGGGCGCCTGTCTGGATGTTCCGGTTCGACTGGCACCTGCCGATCATGGACGGCGCCCTGCGCTCGCCGCATGGCACCGATGTCCCGCTGGTGTTCGACACCACCGAAAACGCGCCGCTGATCATGGGTACGGACGGTTCTGCTAGGCGGCTTGCAGCGACGGTATCGCAGGCCTGGATCGATTTCGCGCGGAGCGGCAATCCCTCCCAGCCCGGTCTTGCCTGGCCGGCCTATGAGCCAGGCAAGCGGCAGACCATGATCTTCGACACCCGAAGCAAAGTGGTGAACGATCCCGACAGCGACCTGCGGCGGTTCTGGAGCAATGGATGAAAGGTGACGCCGCTCGCTCAACGGGTTAGGCTGCGCCATGGCCCTTGAAGACGATGAAGGAACGCGATCGGTCTGGCGCTACGCCAGGGCCAGCCGCGCCCATGTCGTTGTCGATGTCGCCGCCTATTTCGAGCTGATGCACGAGGCGATGCTCAATGCGCGCCGGCGGATTTTCCTGATCGGCTGGGATTTCGATTCGCGCATTCGCATGGCCGGGGGCAGGCGCTGGTGGAACCTGCCCAAGCGGGATCGCTTTCCCGCTCGCCTGGGCGCCTTCTTCGTCTGGCTGGTGCGGCGCCGGCCCGGTTTGCAGATCCGCATCCTCAAGTGGAACTTCGGTGCGCTGCGCATGCTGTTTCGCGGCACGATGATCGTCGATCTGATCCGCTGGTACTTCAACCGCTCGATCGAATTCGTCTTCGACGGCGCCCATCCGATCGGCTGCAGCCATCACCAGAAGATCGTGGTGATTGACGGGATGTTCGCGGCCTGCGGCGGGATCGACATGACCTCCGACCGCTGGGACACGCCCGATCACCTGCACGAGGATCACCGGCGGCGGCGGCCGGGAGGCGGGCACTATGGCCCCTGGCACGACATGAGCATCCTGCTCGAGGGCGATGCGGCGCTGGCGCTGGAGGAACTGGGCCGCGAGCGGTGGCAACGGGCCGAAGGATCGGAACTGGCGCAGTCGGTGCCGCAGCGTCCAAGTGCATGGCCCGAGCGGCTGGCAGCCGAATTCCGCGACGTCGAAGTGGGCATCGCGCGCACCCGCGCGGGCTATGCCGGCGAGCCCGAAGTGCGCGAGGTGGAGGAGCTGTTCCTCGAGCACATCGCCCGGGCGCGGCGCTTCGTCTATGCCGAAAGCCAGTATTTCGCATCGCGCAGCGTCGCCGAGGCCATCGCCGTGCGGCTATCGGAGCCCGATCCGCCCGAATTCGTCATCGTCACCTCGGTCACCGCCGACGGCTGGCTGGCGCAGGCGACGATGGACGCGGCGCGGGTGCGATTGATCCATGCGCTGGGCGAAAGGGATCACGCGGGGCGCTTCCATGTCTATACCCCGCTCACTTCGGGTGGCGCTGGCATCTACATTCACGCCAAGCTGATGATCGTCGATGACGAGGTGCTGCGGGTGGGCTCGGCCAACATGAACAATCGCTCGATGGGGCTGGATACCGAAGCGGACGTCGTGCTCGATGCCCTGCGCCCCGGCAACGAGGCGATTGTGCCCGCGATACGGCGCTTGCGATTGAACATGCTGGCGGAACACTGCGGCGTCGCGGCCGGGACGATCGCCGATCTCCTGGAAGAGCACGGCTCGATGGCCCGTGCGATCGCCTCGGTCCACGGCAAGGGCAAGCGGCTTGCGCCTTTTGTCTTGCGTCCGCTAACCGATGCGGAGAAAGCGGTTGCCGACAGCGCCTTGTTCGATCCGGAACGGCCGGAAGAACTGTTCGAACCGATCGGGCGAAGGCGCGGACTGTTCAGGCGCGGCGGCATCCTGCGAAGGCCGCGCTAGGGAGTTGAGTATAGATGGCTTGCGAGCATGATGAAGAAAACGGCGCTGGCGACGAAGGTCCGATGGCCAAACTGCCGGTGCCCGAGGAAGTGCAGGAGGCGATCCGCACCCTGATCAAGTGGTCGGGTGACGATCCGTCGCGCGAGGGCCTGCTCGATACGCCCAAGCGCGTGGCGCGCGCCTGGCGGGAGTATTGCCAGGGTTACCAGGAAGACCCGGCGCTGCACCTGACCCGCGTGTTCGAGGAGGTAGGCGGCTACAACGAGATCGTGCTGCTCAAGGACATCCCCTTCCAGTCGCACTGCGAGCACCACATGGCGCCGATCATCGGCAAGGCGGCGATCGCCTATCTGCCGAGGAACCGGGTGGTCGGCATCTCCAAGCTCGCCCGCGTGCTGCACGGCTATGCGCGGCGATTGCAGATCCAGGAACGGCTGACCGCCGAAGTGGCGCAGTGCATCTGGGACAACCTGAAGCCGCACGGCGTCGCCGTGGTGATCGACGCGCAACACGGCTGTATGACCGGACGCGGCGTGCGCACACCCGGCGTCGGCATGGTCACCAGCCGGCTGATGGGCACGTTCCTTGAGGACCAGTCCTCGCGTAAAGAGGTTCTCAGCCTGATGGGTTACTGACGTGGGTGTCCGGATCGGCGTGGGTCCGGGCCTTGGCGTGCCGCTGGAGGCGCGCGACTATTGGCGCTGGGTCGATCTCTGCGAGGAAGCCGGGATCGATTCGATCTGGCACTCCGACCAGTTGCTCGGGCAGACGCTCGAACCCGTTGCCATGATGGTGGCGCTGGCGGCGCGGACCAGGCGGCTCAAGTTCGGCACCAACGCCCTGGTTGCGGCCTTTCGTGATCCCATCCTGCTCGCCAAGCAGATCGCCACGGCGGACTGGCTGAGCGAGGGGCGGGTATTCCCGGTGCTCGGGATCGGCAATGTGTCGGACCCGTTCTGGGCGGCGACCGGGACCAATCCATCTGTGCGGGCGCGCAGGTCCGACGAGGCGATTGCCTTGGTTCGGCTCCTGCTCGAACAGGAAGAAGTCGAGTTCGCCGGCGAGCATTTCGAGTATCGCGGTCCCGGCGCGTTTCCCAGGCCAAGCCGTCGCATTCCGCTGTGGATCGGCGGCCAGTCTCCTGCCGCATACCGCCGCACCGCGCGGCTCGGCGATGGCTGGCTGGGCGGGCTGATCAGCGCGGAGGCGGCGGGACATGCACGGCGGTCCATAGAGGTCGAACTGCTCCAGACGGACCGCGTGATCGAGAGCGACCACTACGGCGCGAGCCTGCCGATCCGCATCGGTCCGGCAAACGATCCCGGCGTGCTTGCCGCGAAGGAGCGCTTGCTCGCCCGCATGCCGGAGGAAACCAGGGCGACGATGGCCGACTCCTTCGCCATCGGCCCGGCGGAAGCGGTTGTTTCCGCGCTGCGCCGCTATGTCGCGCAAGGGATCGAGAAATTCGTCGTCCTGCCAATGGCCGCAGACTTCGCCGATCTGCACGCCCAGACCGAACTGCTGGCGCGTGAAGTGATGCCCCACGTCGAGGGCCGGCCGCTATCTGGATGAAATGGCAGCAACAATGGATGCGGACTCGGCTGCCATCACGTCATCCCCACTTGGCAACTCCAACCTGACCCGCCACTCTGGCGGCAAGAACAAGAGGGGAGAGGTTCATGTCATACTTCTCGATCAGGGATATGGCGCCGTCGTTGCGCGAGCTCAGCCGCAAGGCATCGATCGTCGGCATTGGCGAGAGCGATTTTCACGACGATTACCAGGCCGAGCGCAAGCGTCCGGAAGGCTGGGAGCCGCCGACCATCGAAGGCCTGATGACCAAGGCGCTCGACCGCGCGCTCGATGACGCCGGCCTGACCCGCGACGATATCGACGGCCTTGCCGCCTCCTTCACTTTCGGCGGCCCGCCGCCAGAGGAAGTGGCCAGGGTCCTCGGCCTGAAGCCGAAGTACGCGGTGGCCAATGGCAACATCATGGCCGGGCCCCTGCCCAACGTCTGCGCAGCCATTGCCGAGGGCAAGGCCGACACCGTCGCCATGGTCTTCGCCGTCGCCTCGCGCAGCGCCGGGCGGCAGTTCGGCGGCATGGATGAAACCACCGGCGGCACCAGCGATCCCACCGGCGAGGGCGGGGCGCCTGCGTCCTATTACTATTTCCACCCCTGGGGCTGGAGCTCGCAGGCGGCGCACTGGGCGATGATGTGGTCGCACTACCAGTGGAAATACGGAAAGCGCGAGGAAGACCTGGCCGAAGTCGCCATGCAGTTGCGCCGCCATGCCATGGCGCGGCCCAATGCGGTGATGCAGAAGCCGATGTCGCTCGAGGACTACATGGCCTCGCGCTACATCGTGCGGCCGTTGCACCTGTTCGATATTTGCATGGTCAACGACGGCGCGGTCTGCCTGATCGTGCGCCGGGCGGACATGGCTCGCGGCATGAAGCAGGTTCCGGTCGATGTCGCCGGCTGGAGCGCGACGAAGATCAAGCAGGACAAGATGCGCGCCATGGTCTGCGACCTCCTCAAGCCGGAGATCGAGCAGGCCCGTGACGAGGCCTTCGCCATGGCCGGCGTGACGCTCGACGAAATCGGGCATTTCGAGGGATACGACGCCTCCAGCTTCCACCTCGCCAACCAGGTGGAGAAGTTCGGCTTCGTGCCGGAAGGCACGGTGCTCGATGCATGGAAGGACGGGCAGATGACCGTCGGCGGACGAATCCCCACCAATACCGGCGGCGGCAACCTCTCCTATTCCTACATGCAGGGCTGGTCGCACGTGGTCGAAGTGGTGCGCCAGTTGCGGCACCAGGCGGGGCAATACCAGGTGCCGGGCCTGCACACCTCGGTCTCTTGCCTCGCGCAGACCGACGAGGTTCATCCGATTGTCTATGTGAGGGGAGATTGACCATGGCCGAGAAGAGACCGGACCGGACCCTGGGGCCCAATCACGCCACCTTCTGGGATTACTGCGCCATGGGCGAGCTGCGGCTGCAGAAGTGCAATGCCTGTGGTCACCTGCACTGGCCGGTGAAGCACAAGTGCGAAAGCTGCGGGGCCGGGGAGTTCACCTGGCAGGCGATGTCCGGCCGCGGCAAGGTGGTGAGCTGGTGCACTTTCGAGCGGGATTACTATGGCGGCATGCTGCCGATCCCCTGGGACACCATCCTGGTGGCGCTGGACGAGGGGCCGACGTTCCTCAGCAACCCCAAGGGCTTCACCTGGCGCGAGCTGACGCCGGACATGCCGGTGAAGGTGGCCTTCATCGATTGCGAGGACCGTGCCGGGGCGTACAAGTCACCGGTGTTCGAGAAGGCCTAGCCCCCTCGCGTCACCGGTATCAGTGCGCCGGTAATCGCGCGCGCCGCGTCCGAGGCGAGGAACAGGATCACGTCGGCGATCGCCTCGGGCCTGACCCACTGCGAGGTGTCCGCATCGGGCATGTCCTTGCGGTTGGTCGGGGTGTCGATGATGCTGGGAAGGATCGCGTTGACCGTAACGGAAGTGCCGGCCAGCTCTTCGGCCAGCGCCTCGGTCAGCTTGTGCACCCCGGCCTTGGACGCCGCATAGGGCGCAAAGCCCATGCCCGCCTTCACCGCGCCGCCCGCGCCGATGTTGACAATCCGCCCTGCGCTCGATGCCTTGAGCCTGCCCAGCGCCAGCTTGGTGATCGTGGCATTGCTGATGAGGTTCATGGAGTGCATCCGCGCCCAGCTATCGAGGCTGCCGTCTTCCAGCGTCTCCCAGACGAACCCGCCGGCGATATTGACCAGCACGTCGATACCGCCATGCGCCGCCGCCACTTTGTCGAGCGCCGCCTGGGTGCCCGCCGCATCGGTCAGGTCCACCCCTCCGATGTCGAGCGTGCCAGGCACGGCATGGCTCGCACTGGCGACGAAATCGATCCGCGCAACCTTGTCTCCCGCCTTGGCGAAAGCCTCGGAAACAGCCTGTCCAAGGACCCCGAAACCACCCGTAA
>JAYRPK010000088.1:0-7470 GCA_041911195.1 Novosphingobium sp.
AATTTTCATGGCCAATTTACATTCTCTCCAGTCCCGGATTTAAACCCGGTATCGTTTCAAACGGAACTGCACAAGCGCGATCTTCCCGAGACCGCGGTGTCGGCCGGCAGAAAAAGCACCTTAATCGTTTTTATTACTGACTCCCGCGAGCGTCGCCCGACAGCACGCGCCGGCACAGTCTATAGCGTCGCTGCAAGGTCCACGTATTTCCGCGCCGCCGCCTCGATCTCCTCGTTCAGCGGCCCGTCCTCGACGCTCAACTCGCAGCTCTTGAACAGCAGGAACTCGGTGACCCCCGCGTCGCGGTAGCGTTTGAGTTCGTCGGGCTCGGTCCAGGTGAAGATCGCCGTGCTGATCCGCAGCGCCTCGGGATCGCGGCCCTGTTCGCGCGTCAGTTCCTTCAGCCGGGCCACCCGCGCCGGGGCCTCGGCCACCGGCAGGTTGAAGGCCAGCCAGCCGTCGCCGCAGCGCGCGACGCGCTTTTGCGCCAGTTCGGTGTCGCCGCCGATCAAGACCGGTATGCCACCGGGGCGGACCGGGCGAGGGTACATGTAGGCATCGCGGAACTCCACCGTCTCGCCGTGGAACTCGGCGGCGTCCTCTTTCCAGAGCGTGCGCATGGCGTGGACATATTCGTCGGTGCGCTTGCCGCGCGTCTTCCAGTCGGTGCCGATGGCGTCCATCTCCTCCTTGCACCAGCCGACCCCGGCGCCGAGCACCACCCGCCCGCCGCTGAACTCGTCGAGCACCGAAAGTTCCTTGGCCAGGATCACCGGGTTGCGCTGGGGCAGGATGATGATCGAGCTGCCGACTTCGATCTTGCTGGTTGCCGCCGCTGCCCAGGCCATGGCCATCACCGGCTCGTAGAGCGCGAACCTCGGGTCGGAGATCGGCGGATCGCCCCATTCCGGCTTGATCCCGGCATAGGGATAGGGGCTTTCCGGATAGGCGCCGAACAGCAGCACGTGATCGCCGATCCAGAACGAGGCGAAGCCCGCCTTTTCCGATGCGACGGCACTGCGGCGGATGAAGTCGCCGGTGGACCAGGGGCCGAAGCCCGCGGTGCAGATGCCTACTTTCATCTTTCCTCCCTTGTGCGGATGTCTGTCATGCCTGGGCCGGGGCCGGCTGCTCGCCGCGCACCAGCCTGCCGGGCAGGCGGCCAGTGGGCGCATCGTGTTCCTGTGTCACCTGCCCGCTGACGATCGTCGCGCGATAGCCGCTGGCACGCTGGAACAACCGCCCGCCGCCCGAGGGCAGGTCATAAACCACTTCCGGGCGGTGCAGCGTCAGGTTGTCATAGTCGATAACGTTGATGTCCGCCTTGTAACCGGGCTTGAGCAGGCCTCGGTCGCGGAAGCCTAGCGCCTCGGCGGTGTCGCGCGTCATCATCCGAACCACGCGCTCAAGCGGCAACTGCCGCCCGTGTCGCCCGCGCGCCCAGCGAGTGAGCATGTAGGTCTGCTGGCTGGCATCGCAGATCTGGTTCAAGTGCGCGCCGCCGTCGCCGAGGCCGTGGACGCAGTTGGGGTGGGCCATCATTCGTGCGATCGCATCGATGGTGAACTCCGCGTAGGAACTGGCGGGCAGGAAGAACAGTGTCCTGCCCCCGTCGGCGATCAGCCTCTCGTACATGTATTCGGCAACCGGCACGCCCATGCGTTCGGCTATGGCGGCGATGCTATTCGACAGCACCGGCTCGTAGTCCGGCTCTTCGGCGGAAAGTTCGAAGATCCGGTCGAGCCAGACGATGGCCTGCGAATAGGGATGGTCGTCCACCACCGGATACTCGCTGACGATTTTGGCCTTCAGCGCAGGATCGCGCATCGCCTTGACGCGCTGGTCCAGCGGCAGGTTCGCGATTGCCAGGTAGCTGGGGCAGAACATGAAGGCATTGCGCCGCAGGGAAAGGCCGAACAGGCCGCCGGTGGGCCGGTTGGCGCACTGGCCGCGGATCTCGATGCCCTTGGCGTTCGCCTCGGCCAGCCGGTCGAGCGTCGCGGCATAGGTATCGGGTGCCTGGGCGCGCTGGATGACCGAGATCGACATCGGCCGGCCAGAGGCCTTCGCGATGCGCTCGAACATGTCGAATTCGGGATCGTGGTCCTCGAAGTCGGTGATCAGCTGCAACACGCCCTTGCCTGCCTGCTTCAGCCCCAATGCGATGCCGGTGAGCTCGTCCTCCGCCGCGCTGTAGGCGGGGGAGAGGACACCGTCGCTGCCCTTGTGGTTGATCGTGCGGCTGGTGGTGAAGCCCATGGCCCCGGCTTCGACCGCCTCTTTCGCGATCGCCGCCATCTGGGCGATGTCTTCATCGTTGGCCCGCTCGCGGTGCGCAGCGCGATCGCCCATGACATGGATGCGCAAGGGCGCGTGCGGCAGTTGCATGGCGACGTCCATGTCGAGCTGGCGTTCCGCGACCGCGTCGAGGAATTCGGGAAAGCTCTCCCAGTTCCACTTGAGCCCGGCGGACATCACCGGCTCGGGAATGTCCTCGATCCCCTCCATCAGCGTCAGCAGCTTGGCGCGGTTCTCCGGCTTGCAGGGCGCGAAGCCGACGCCGCAGTTGCCGGTGACCACGGTGGTCACGCCATGATTGGCCGAGGGGCGGATGTTGTGCTCCCAGTGGACGTGGCCGTCGTAATGGGTGTGGATGTCGACGAAACCGGGGGTGACGATGTGCCCGCGCGCATCGATTTCCTCCGCGCCTGATCCGGCCACCTTGCCCAGCGCGCCGATCTTGCCGTCCTTGACCGCCAGATCGCCTTCGAATGTGGCGCCGCCCGATCCGTCGACGATCGTGCCCCCCCGGATGATCAGGTCCCATTCGGCCATTGATGCTCTCCCGTCCGCCTTGCCGTTGCAGGCGTCCGCCAAGACAATGCCCGAATTGACCGCAAGTCAAGCGGCTGACAGGTTCAGGGCATAACGAGAGAGGATGCCCGCCCATGCGCTTTTCGCTGCTCTACGAGATTGCCCTGCCCATCGAGCTGGAACAGCAGGGCAAGACCGAAAGTGACGCCTTCTGGGAAGCGATCGAGCAGATCTCCTATGCCGAGGAAATGGGCTTCGACGGCGTCTGGCTGGTCGAGCACCATTTCCTGGAAGACCTCTCGCGCTCCTCCGCCTCCGACGTGTTCCTCTCGGCCATCGCGCAGCACACCAGGAAGATGCGCATCGGCCTTGGCGTCATGCTGATGCCGACGCCCTACAACCACCCGTTCAAGGTGGCCGAGACCGTCGCCAGCCTCGACATCGTCTCGCGTGGCCGGGTGGAATTCGGTTGCGGCCGCTCGACCACGGCGGAGGAACTCGACGGCTTCGGCGTCGATACCGCCCATGCCCGCCAGATGATGGTCGAATCGATGCAGGTCGTTCCCGAGATGTGGCGCCAGCGAGAATTCCCCGGCTACAAGGGCGAGTACATGGATCTGCCCAGGCGTGTCGTCGTGCCCAAGCCGGTGCAGAAGCCGCATCCGCCGATGTGGATGGCCTGCGGCAGCCCAACCTCCTACCGCATGGCCGGCGAAATGGGCGTCGGCTGCCTCAGCTTCACCATCAGCGCGCCGGAAGAGCTCAAGGCGGCGCTCGATCACTACAAAGCCGGCATTGCGCAGGCGAAGCCGGTGGGCGATTTCATCAACGACAACATCGCCGGCTTCACGACGCTTTTTGTCGACGAGGACGATGAAAAGGCCTGCGAAATAGGCGGGCCCAACGCCGTGCAGCACCACACCAGGGTCGGGCGCTATTACGGCAACGTGCGCGAGCGCGACGGCTACAATGAGCGGACCATCTCGATCGACGGGCGGCTGGAAGCCACTCACACCGACCACCGCACCTCTATCGAGCAGGCGCGCATGTGCATCGGCGGGGTGGAGCGGGTGCGCAAGATCATCAAGCGCTATGCCGATGTCGGCATCGATGAATTCATCGGCATCGCCCAGTTCAACCACATCACCCACGAGCAGACGATGAACACCCTGCGGCTGATGGGCGAGCACGTGATCCCCGAATACAAGGAAGCCAGGGAAGCGGTCCCCGCCGAATAGCCTGCACTTTCCCCCTTCAAGGGGGCCGGGATGTTAACCATTTCCGCCTAGGGACCGGGCGGGAAATGGCTGTGCATAGAACTGTCCGATGAGTTCCGCCGAAATCATGCGAAGCCGCACGACGATCGCGGTGGTGATACCCTGTTTCCGGGTAGGCATGCGCGCATGCGAAGTCATCGCCCGCATCGGCCCGGAAGTGTCGCACATCTTCGCGGTCGACGATGCCTGTCCGGAAAAGAGCGGCGATCTGATCGAGCAGAATTGCAGCGATCCGCGCGTGAAGGTGCTGCGGCACGAGGTCAACAAGGGCGTCGGCGGCGCGGTGCTGACCGGCTATCGGGCCGCGCTCGATGCCGGCTGCGACGTAGTGGTCAAGGTCGATGGCGACGGGCAGATGGACCCGGCGCTGATCCTGGAGATCGCCCGGCCGGTGCTGGAAGGCAGCGCCGACTATGCCAAGGGTAACCGCTTCCATTCGGTGTGGAACGTGCGGCAGATGCCGGGCATGCGGCTGTTCGGCAATGCCGCGCTGTCGTTCCTGACCAAGCTTTCGAGCGGCTATTGGTCGATCTTCGATCCGACCAACGGCTTTACCGCCGTCCATGCCGCCGCGATGAAGCGGCTGGAATTCGGCAACATTTCCGAGCGCTATTTCTTCGAATCGAGCATGCTGATCAATCTCGGCAATGTCCGCGCGGTGGTGCGCGACGTGCCGATGGAAGCGGTCTACGCGGATGAGGAAAGCAACCTCAAGATCACCCGCGTGCTCGGCGAATTCCTGCGCCACAATCTGCGCGAACTGGCCAAGCGGTTGATCTACACCTATTTCCTGCGCGATTTCAGCCTGGCTTCGGCGCAATTGCTGGCCGGTTCGTTCATGATGCTGTTCGGCATGCTGTTCGGCATGTGGGGCTGGTACCAGTCGATCCACACCGGTAGCCCGGCAACGACTGGTACGGTGATGCTGGCGGTGCTGCCGATCATCCTCGGCTTCCAGTTGCTGCTCTCGTTCCTCGGCTTCGACATGGCGAACGAGCCGCGCGTGCCGATCCAGCCGATGGCGCCTTTACGCGATCTGATCGAGCGGACTGTCTCAGCCAGGGTGGCGGGGACGCGCTGATGCTGGCCCTGCTGCGGCAAATGGCGACCTATGTCGGCGTCGGCGGCATCGTCTATGTCATCGACTATGCCCTGTTCGCGCTGGTGGTGCTGGCCGCGCCGGACATGCTGCTCGCCGCCAACGCCCTGGGCCGGATCGGCGGCGCGGCGGCTGGCTACTTCCTGCACGGCAGGATCACCTTTGCCGGCGATCACAATCACCGCCGGGCAGGCGTTCGCTATGCCTTGCTGTTCCTCGCCAACCTCGCCGGCTCAAGCCTGCTGCTGGAATTTGCCGTGGGCTGGCTTTCCCTGCCGCCGCTGATCGCGCGGATCGGGGTGGACGTGGTGGTGATCGCGACCAGCTTCACTGTGGCGCGCTGCTGGGTCTTCGCCCGCTCGTGAGCATGGCCCGCTTCCTGTCGGGAAAGGCGGCGGCATGGGCCTTGCTCGTGCTGTTCCTGGTGCTGGTCGCCTGCAACTGGGTCGGCTTCATCGGTTCGGACGACGTCACCTTCGCGCGCGGCGCCTATGGCTGGATCGAACAGTTTCCCTATGTCGGCGGCCACGGCACCATTCGTTATACGCTGACCGTGCCGATGGCCCTCTCGTTCATTGCCCTGGGCGGCAGGGAGCTGGCGATGGTGCTGCCGAGCCTGCTCTATCTGCTGGCATTCTTCTGGCTAGCCTGGCGCACGACCCGCGACGCCGCCGGGCCGGGCGCGGGACTGGCCGCGTTGGCCGCGCTGGTCACCCTGCCGCTGCTGGTGATCCAGGCCAGCATTGCCAATGTCGATGCGGTCGAGCTCGCCTTCCTGTTCGGCTCCTTCGCGCTCTACTGGCGCTGCATCGACGCGGGGCCCAGCAACCTGCGCCTGTTCCTGGCCGGCGTGCTGGCGGGCCTTGCCTTCCTGACTCGCGAGACGGGGATCTTCGGTGCGGTGTTCTATGCGCCCTTGTTCCTGATCGGGCTGGGAATGTCGCGCTGGCGCTACCTGGTCATTCCGCTGGGCTTCCTCGCAGTGTGGGCGGTCGAACTGGCTTATCTCTGGGCGATGACTGGCGATCCCCTCTACCGGTTCAACATCTCCCTGCATCACGACAGCACGATCGACCGCTCGGTCGACCTCGCCGGCAATGTCATCGTCAATCCGCTGCTCGATCCGTTGCTGGTGCTGCTGCTCAACCAGGAGTTCATGTTGCTGTTCCTGGCGGCCATCCCGATCGGGCTGTGGCTCTGCTTTGGGCGCGGAATGGATGCGCGGTCACGCCGTTATGCGCGGCTGGTCGCCTGGTTGGGGGTGAGCTGGTTCGTCTGCGTCGGCGCGGCGCAGCACCTGCTGCCGCTCAATCCGCGCTACTTCACTGTTACTGCCGCCATGGCCTGCATCCTTACCGGCATGGGGCTGGTCGAACTGGCCAGGCGCGGCAAGGGCGGGCGGCTGGCGGCGCTGGCCCTGGGGCTGGCGCTGCTCGGCGGCAATATCGTCGGCTTCGTAGTAGAGAACAAGGACGCCCTGTATGGCGAACATGTGCTCGCCGATCTGGCGCGCGGCGAGAAGGGCGTGCTGGTCACCGATCCCGAGACCCGCTACCGCGCAGACATGCTGCTCAAATGGGAGCATGCGCAAGGCCGGGTCGAAGGCCGCCTGCCGCGCCCTGGCGACCTCTATCTCTACAATCCCGAACGCGCCTCGGTGCGCAGCAGCCGCATCCTCCCGGCCCAGATGCCAGGCTACAAGCCCGGCCCCGGCTGGGTGGAATTGCGCAGCCACATGCTACCGATGCCCCTGCCCGCACGGCTGGTGCAGGCGGTGGGCCTCGATCGCCTTGTCCCCGGCGGTGTCTGGCGCAAGCTCAGCGAACACCACCAGCCGGTTACGCTCTACCGCGTGGGACCTAACCCAGCCGCGCGATGATCTGCGGCAGGTCCACCGTCGTCTTGATCCCCGGCGACGCCTCGCAGACATAGGGTACGGCATTGATCGGCCGGTTGGCCGTTAGGCCCGGGGTCATGTCCGCATAGTCCTCGGGCAGGCAGGGATAGCTGATCGAGATGTCGAGCGGGCAATCGCCCAGCATCACCACGTGCCAGCCCGATGGCGAGCGGAATTCCCATTCCTGACCGTCGCTGGTCTCGACGTCCTCGGAGACGAACCAGGTGGTGGTCATCTGGAATGCCGGCTTGTCCTTGTGATAGCCGGTCAGCGTCGTCTTGGTCGCCGCAACCGTGCCCTTGGGCACCACGCCGGCGGCGATCTGGATATCGTTGCGGGCAATGCCTTGCGCGCCGGTCACCTCGAAGCGTTCGATCGGCATG
>JAYRPK010000089.1:0-11887 GCA_041911195.1 Novosphingobium sp.
CCGACGCCGATTGCCATGGCCGCCGCCGAAAAGGCCCTTGTCGGCAGCCAGGTGGCGACGCTCGATGCCAATGCCGTGGCGGAACTGGCCGTTTCCGATACCGCGCCGTTCGACGATCACCACGCCAGCGCCGAATACCGCCGCACCGTCGGCAAGCGCATCTTCGCGCGCAAGCTGCGCGAGACATTCAATCTGAGGGAAGCGGCATGAGCGAACATCGCATCGAACTGACCGTCAACGGCCGCAAGCACAGCGGCACGGTCGAAGCCCGCGTCAGTCTCGGCGAATTCCTGCGCGAGGGGCTGGGCTACACCGGCACGCACCTCGCCTGCGAGCATGGCGTCTGCGGCGCCTGCACGGTGATGGTCGATGGCCAGGTGGCGCGCAGCTGCCTGATGCTGGCGGTCCAGGCGGACGGCTGCGAAGTCACTACGGTGGAAGGCATCGCCGCGCCTGACGGCACCTTGAACAAGGTGCAGCAGGCGATGCGCGACAATTTCGGCCTGCAGTGCGGCTTCTGCACCCCGGGCGTGGTCATCACCCTTTCCGCGCTCAATGCCGAGGGCAAGAAGCCGACGGAGCAGGAAATGATCGACGCGATGAGCGGCCATATCTGCCGCTGCACCGGCTACCAGGGCATCCGCCGCGCCATCCGCCAGCTTGCTGCCGACGAGGCCTAGGTCATGAACATCCACGTCCCCGGCGCGCATCGCTATGTCGGCCAGCGCACGCCCCGCAAGGAAGACGGCCGCCTGCTGACCGGGCGCGGCCAGTTCGCCGACGACGTCCGCCTGCCCGGCATGCTGCACATCGCCTTCGCGCGTTCCCCAATCGCTCGTGGCAGGATCGTCGCGATCGACAAGGCGGCGGCGCTGGAAGTGCCGGGTGTCCATGCGGTCTATACCCAGGACGATTTCGCGCACATCAAGCTCGATGTGATGAACTTCTTCTTCGGCCCGGTGACGGCGCCGGTGAAGATTCTCGCCGATGGCCGCGTCGCTTGCGTCGGCGATCCGGTGGCCATGGTCATCGCCGATAGCCGCGCCATTGCCGAGGATGCTGCCGCGCTGATCGACATCGAGATCGAGGAAGAGACGCCGGTCGTCTCCATCGGCGACGCGCGCAACGGCCCGCCGGTCCATCCCGGCATGGAGAGCAACATTGCCCAGATGATGGGCGACGAGGAGGTCGACGAGGACCTTCAGGCCATTCTCGACGGCGCGGCCCACAAGGTCAGCCGCTCGATCCGCCACCAGCGCATTGCCCAGTCCCCCATGGAATGCCGCGGCTGCGTCGCCACTTGCGATGGGCCGGAGGAAATGACCATCTGGATCGGCTGCCAGAGCCCGCATCTGGTCGCCCGCTACACCTCGCTGGCCTTCGGGCTGCCGCAGGAGGCGATCCGCGTCTTCGCCAAGGACGTCGGCGGCGGTTTTGGCCTCAAGAACTTCCCCTGGCGAGAGGAAATTGCGGTGATCGCCGCGGCGCGCCTGTTCAAGCGTCCTCTGAAGTGGATTGAGGATCGCTTTGAATCGCTTACGGCTTCCAGCCACGCGCGCGAGCAGGAAGTGACCCTGACGATCGGCTTCGACAAGGAAGGCCAGATGATCGGGGCTTTTGGCGACTACAGTTGCAACAACGGCGCCTTCCCGATGGGCGAGGACTGCAACATGGCGGTCCACATGTTCATGTGGCCGGCCTACAAGATGCCCAACTATGGCTTCGTCGCGCGCGGCTGGTATTCGAACACCATGGGGCTGGGCGGCTATCGCGGCCCCTGGGCGATGGAATCGCTGATCCGCGAAGTGCTGCTCGACCAGGCGGCGCGCGAGATGAAGATGGACCCGGTGGAGCTGCGGCGGCGCAACCTGATCAAACTCACCGACCAGCCTTGGACTTCTACCTTCGGACTCGAAGTCAAGGACATAACCCCCTATGAATGCCTGGAAAAGCTGACAGCGCATTTCGACATTCCGGCTTTCCGCAAGGTACAGGCCGAGGCCCGCAAGCAGGGCCGCTATCTCGGCCTCGGCACTGCCACCTACATCGAGCCGACCGCTGCCGCAGGGCAAATGGCGCCGATGACCGGCGACCTTGCCACCATCCGCATCGAGCCGACCGGCAAGGTCACGGCCTCGCTCAGCACCCATTCGCAGGGCCACGGCACGGCGACCACCATGGCCCAGGTCATCGCCGACCGGCTGGGGGTGAACTACGAGGACGTGACTGTGTTCGAGGGCGATAGCGCCATCGGCGGCTTCGGCCCCGGCGCGGCAGGCAGCCGCCAGGGTGTGATCGCCGGCGGCGCGGCATGGACCGCGTCCGAGATGCTGGCGAAAAAGGTCAAAGACATCGCCGCGCACCTCTACAACGCCAACCCCGAGGCGATCCGCATCGATGGCGGCATGGTGCATGTCGAAGGTACGCCCGAGATGTCGCACAGCCTCAGGGAAATCGCCGAGATCGCCTATGGCGAGCCCGCGCGGCTGCCCGAAGGCGTGGGGTCCGGGCTGGAGGCGCAATACCGCTATCAGCCGCCGCCATTCACCTACACCAGCGCGGCGCACCTGTGCATTGTCGAGGTCGACATCGAGACCGGCTTCGTGAAGATTCTGCGTTGGATATCCAGCGAGGACTGCGGGACGGTGATCAATCCCGGCGTGGTCGAAGGCCAGATCGCCGGGGGCCTTGCCCAGGGAATCGGCCAGGTTCTGCTTGAGGACATGCCTTACGACGCGCGCGGCAATCCGCTCGCCGCGACGTTCAAGGACTACCTGATGCCGACCATCAGCGACGTGCCGGATTTCGAATATGTCCACGCCAACACCCCGTCCGAAACCGTCGGCGGCATGCGCGGCGTGGGCGAGGGCGGGGCGATCATCGGCCCGCCGACACTGGTCAATGCGATTGCCGATGCGCTCGCGGAATTCGGCGAACTGCATCTCGACCTGCCGCTGTCACCTGCCAAGATCCTCGACCTCGTCGAGGGCCGCGATGTTTCCGGCCATGCCGGCCAGCCGCTGACTTCCACCCCGGCGCCCGCGCCCAAGGAGGAAGCGACGCCTCAGGCCAGTGGCGGTCCGGCCCATGTCGATGGCGAATGGGCCATGGTCATGTCGACGCCGATGGGCGACCAGGAGATGACCGGCAAGTTCGTCACCTCTGGTGAGACGGTATCGGGCGAACTGATCAGCCCGATGGGTTCGCAGGAGTTCAGCGGCACGGTCGCGGGGAACCGGGTGAAGTTCGACCTCGCGGTGACACAGCCGATGAAAATGACGCTGAAGTACGATCTCACTATCGATGGCGACGCCATGACCGGCAAGGTCAAGATGGGGATGTTCGGGTCTTCCAAGCTGACCGGGAAGCGGGTTTAGTCACGATACTTGCGCCAGATACTCCCCCTCGGGGGAGGTGCCCCCGAAGGGGGCGGAAGGGGGCGAACTGGGGAAGCCGCGGTAGCGGCTGCGCGCTGCCGCGCGCATTGTTGATTGCCCCCTTCTACCATCCTGCGGATGGTCCCCCTCCCCCGTTGAGGGAGGTTTTTGCACCAATATTTCAGTGGATTGCGCTCAGCCGCCCAGCAAAGCCCGCGACTTCGCCACCGCGGGGGCCAGCCTGTCCTTCGCACTCATGCCCTTTTCCGCCAGCGCGCGCATGGGGATCTCCAGCCCGAGGATCACGTCCGCCGGCACCGCAGCGACGTAATCCGCCAGCGGCAGTTCGCCATCGCCCGGGGCCAGCCGTTCGAACCGCGCCTCGTCGGCATATTCCTCGAACTGGGAGACCAGCGGAACATCGCAAAGCTGCGCGTACTTGACCATGCCCTTGGGCAGGGCTCTGACGTCGTCCGCTGTCCCGCCCGATCGGTAGAGATGCATCGAATCCAGCAGCAGCCCGGCATTGGCCTGGCCGCATTGCTCCACCAGTTGCCGCGCTACCGGCAGGGTCCCGATGGCCATGCCGGGGAGGTATTCGACGGTGATCGCCAGCCCGCGCTGCCCGGCCAATTCCGCCAGCTTCCCGAAGCCATCGACATTGCTGTCGAAGTCCGGTGCGACGCAGCAGCAATTGACCAGGCCCGCGCCCAGCTCGGCCATCAGGTCGAGGTCGGCGGCGAACATCTCGGCGCCCAATCCCGGCATGACCAGGAAGCCTTCGCCGACGCTGACCGAAACGCCATTGGCCGCCAGCGCCGCCTTGACCTCGCGCACCAGCGCCGGGTTGCCGCGCATCGACCATTCCGGGTAGAGCCCCGGCTCAAGCACCACGATCGGCGCGGCGCCCATGCCGGTGTGGCTCAGCCCCAGCCCTGCAACCAGTTCGATATGCTCGACCGGCGGCATGCCGAAGGTGCTGATGAATTCCATTGCCAGGCGGTCCATGGTCCTCTTCCCCTTATGCCGTTTCGCCGGCTTCCAGATTGCGCACGTCGCGCAGCATGCGCGAAAACTGGCGGATGTCGTCGGCCGAATAGCCGGACAGGTTGCGCCGCACGATCCGTTCCATTTCGCCGCGTACCTGCTTGCACGCGGCCTCGCCCTTGGCGGTCAGGCGCAGTTCGGTTCGCCGGCGGTCTGCCTCGCCGGGGCTCGCGGCGATCAAGCCGGCTTCGGTCAGCCTGGCCAGTTCTGCGGTAATCAGGCTGCGGCCGCATTTCAGCGACTGGGCCAGATCGAGCGGATAGCGCGCGCCTCCGGAAATCAGGCTGAGGATGAAGGCGCCGCGCGGGCCCAGGGAATATTGCCGGGTCACCTGCACGGTGGCCGCGCGCAACAGGCGCGCGCCATAGGCCAAACCTTCGCAGACGAGGCCCAGTTCGTCCCAGCCCATGGCATCGATGCCGCCGTCCTTGGCCCCCTTTGCGGTCAAAGCCAGAAGCCCTTCCACACTGCCCAGGAAAAGGCCAAGGCCAGTGCCGCAGCGACGATGAAACGCACAGGCGAGGCCGGCAGGAGCTCTCCCTCCCGCGTATCGAGCCCCTTGTCGCGCCCGGTTACCATCGGGTGAACGAGATTGCGCTTGCGCACCACGAGGTAGAACAGAATCGCCAGCACGTGAAGGCCGATGACCACCTGCAGCAGGGTGAAGGCAATCTCATGCACTTCCGAAGCGGCCCGGCCCTGGTCGAAGCTGACAAGGAAAGACAGTGGGCCGGAATCGATGCCATCGACATCGACCGCGAACAGGCCCGCGGTGACCTGGACCGAGAGCAATAGCAGCATGATCGCCACGCTGTAGCCGCCAAGCGGGTTGTGACCGGCCTTGGGCGACGAGGCCTGGCCCCGCAGGTAGGCCAACACTTGTCCAGGCGACCGCAGGAACCGGGCGAACCGCGCCGTGCTGCCTCCGATCAAGCCCCAGATCAGCCGGAATGCTACGAGGCCGAGCACGGTAATGCCGGACAGGAGGTGCCAGTCCATTATCCGGTTCTCCGCGCTCCACCACGAAAAGCCGATCAGCACCACCAGCAGCCAGTGGAACAGCCGGGTCGGCAGGTCCCAGACCCGGACGGCCGACCCCGCGCTCATTTCCCGGCCTTTGCGGCGTAGGAGGTGCACAGTGCGCCGGCATTGACCGGGCCGCCGGTCAGCAGCTGGCAAGTGCCGCAGGCATCCTGGCCGGCGGTAAAGAAGGCGCACAGGCCGCAGCGTTTGGCAGGGTCGTTGGAGCTATCCATGTAGCCGATCGAGCGGCGCATGTTCTTCTGCGACAGCGGCAGGGCGGCGGGATCATAGCAGGCTGCGCCCTCGGCCAGGGCGCGGCCGGAGGCGGCAATAGCCAGCGGTGCGATGCCGGCTATTGCCAGCAGGCGTCTACGTGCGATTTCCATCAGGGATTTCCTTTCGCCACCTGTTCGACCAGTTCGATCCTGAAGCCTTCCGGATCGGTCAGCATCATAATGCGATAGCCCGCGGCGGACGAACCGCGAATTTCGCCATGGGCATAGCCCAGCGAATCGAGCCGCGCGGCCACGGCCTGCAGGCTGGCGCTGCGGATCACCAGCCGCGAGAAGGCATTGCCATGCTCCAGCCTGGCCGGTGCAGTCGGGGCATTATCGTGCATCAGCAGGATGGATGCGCCGGAACTGTTTCCCTCGGGCACCAGGATGGTCTCGGTGCGGTTGCCCTGCGGCAGGGTGGTCGCGACTTTCCAGCCGAGGCCCCTGGTGTAGAAATCGACTTCCCTGGCAAGATCGACGACATTGATCGCCGCGCCCAGCAGACCCGGCGCGGGCGCCGGTCCGGCGGGCGGGCTGTCGGCACCGGCCATGGCGGGCATTGCCGCCAGCATCGCGGCCAGGGCCAGTATGGGCTTCATCGCACTGGCCCTCAATTCTGCGGAGGCACGCGGAACTGGTCGTGGCAGCCCTTGCAGGTGCCGCCCAGCTGGCGGAATGCGCCGCGGATGGTGTTGGCGTTGCCGCTGGCCGCCGCCGCCTGAAAGGCGTCGGCCTGGCGGGCGAAATTGGCCTTGGCGGCATTGAACTGGGCGGCCTGAGACCAGATTTCGGGCTTGGCGGCGGTCTTGATGCCCGGCTGCGGGCCGCTGCCGGCCGGGAACCAGCCATGCATTGCCACCGAGGCGTTCTTGATCTGCCGGGCGGACTGCTGGATCAGGATGATCTGCGGATCGCCGCGCATGCCGTCCGTAACGTTCTTGAACGCCGCACCCAGTTCGCGCAGCCCGGCGATGCGGGTGCGGACTACATCGGCGGCCGATGGACCGCGCGCCGGCGCCGCCAGCAAGGGGGCGGCAAGGACCGCGGCCAGCAGGGCCGGAGCGGCAATCATGGCAATCTTACGCAATTCGAAATCTCCCGATTGAGATAGACCTTCCCTGATGCCGACCTATTCGTTCAAAAATTGAATTGGTCAAGCGCGGCAAGCAGGTTAGGCGGGCTTGCTTTCCCCGTCCTGAACAGGGGTGAAGTCGGGGAATGTGCCAAGGCGCACGGTCAACAATGCGGCGATCAGGACGATCGGGATGCCGGCCAGGATCAACGGCCGATAACCGCCGAACGCATCGTGCACCACGCCGCCGAACACCGGCCCGATCGCCGCGCCCAGCATGATCGCGCTGCCCATGGTGCCATAGATCTTGCCGAAGTTGGCAAGGCCGCCATAGCGCCCGGTGAGATAGGCGGTAACCTGGAAGGCCGCACCGCCGCCATAGCCCAGCAGCATCACCGCCAGCACCAGCGCGGCGGTCGAATGCAGCGGATTGAGCAGCAGGAAATAGCCGACAGCGCCCAGCCCGAAGCTGGTGAACCACAGCCAGCTCGACTGGGTGCGGTCGCACAGCCAGCCGGTGACGAGCTTGCCGGCAATGCCCGCGATCCCTGCCGTCGCCGCCACTTGCGCGGCCGTGCCGCGGTCGAGCCCGGCATCGCGAAGGACCAGCGACAGGTGCATGGAAATCGAGCCGCCGACGAAAGAGGAAATCAGGTTGGCCACGCCGACGCGCAGGATCGGCGGGCTGCGCAGCGCCTCTGCCAGCGACAGGCCGGGCAGGCTGTTCGGCGAGGGACCCTGCGCGGCCGGGTCGGCTCCCTTGGCATAGTCACGGAAGAACAGCAGTACCAGCAGCAGCGCCAGCCCGCCCCACGAGCCCGCCAGCGCGACATAGGCAAAGCGCCAGCCGTGGTTCACCACCAGCCAGTTGGGATAGATCTTGGCCGCTGCCTCGGCGATGGCCGTGCCCGAAAGCATGACCGAAAGCGCCAGGCCCCGGCTGGTGTTGAACAGCTTGGACACCGCAACAGTCCAGACCGTCGACTTGATCAGCAGCGCGCAGATGCCGAAGCCCAGCCACAGCAGGCACCATTGCAGGAACGACCCATTGGCCGTGCCCAAAGCCGCGAATGTCGCGATGGAAAGCACCATGCCGGGAATCGCCACCCTGCGCGCGCCGAACCGGTCGATCAGCGCGCCGACGAAGGGGCCGAACAGCACCGGCAACAGGTTGAAGATCGAGAGCCCGGTGAACACCTGCTTGCGGCCGAGCCCGAAGGCCTCTTCGACCGGAGTGGCGAACTGGTCGAACGAATAGTTGACCGTGGCATAGAACGACATGCCCAGCATGGCGGCCATGACCACCGGCCAGTTCGATCGCCATTCCTGGCCTGCGGTTGCGGCTGGCTGCATCTGTGTGATTTCCTCAGGCAGTTGCGGGCTGGAAACGGGGGTAGGGCCCCAGGCGGAATACGGCCAAGCCGGAGAGCACGCCCTGGGCAATCCCCAGCATCAGGAACAGGGCATAGTTTCCGGTAACGTCGAAGATGCGGCCGGCGATGGGCGGCCCCAAGCCGGCGCCAAGCCCGGTAACGCTGCCGACCAGGCCGAAGATCTTCCCGAAATGCCTGAGCCCGGCATAGTGGGTGAACAGGTATCCGGTCATCTGGAAGCCGGCGCCCATGCCATAGCCGATGAAGAAGGTCCCCGCCGCCAGCGTCGCGAAGCCGGTGCCCCCGTTATAGAGCAGCAGGTAGCCCAATGCCGGCAAGGCAAAGCAGGAGCAGTTGACGAGATCGCCCGGCCGCTTGTCGGCGAGCCAGCCGGCCAGCAGCTTGCCGATCATCGAGCCCGCGCCCATCAGCACGCCCATACTGGCCGCCTCGCCGCGCGAGACGCCCATCGAACTGAGGATGGGCACAAGGTGGACGATCGCGGCGGTGCCGGCCACCGCCTGTAGGAAAATGGCGAAGGAAATGCGCAGCAGCGGACCGCTGCGAATGGCTTCGCCGAGCGTCAGGCCGCCGGGCAAGGCGCCCATGGCTGCTTGCGGCGCCGCTTTCCTGCGACTTAGCGGATCGTGCAGGAACAGCACGACCAGCACCGCGGCGATCCCGCTCCAGCCAAGCCCCAGCGCGACGAATGCCAGCCGCCAGCCCAGGTTTTCTATCAGCCAGTGCGTCACCAGCGGCCCGACCGACTGGGTGAGGCCCAGTCCGCCAAGCACCACGGCCAGGGCCATTCCGCGCCCCGCGCTGAACGTGGCAGAAACGGCAGTGGTCCAGACCGTCGTCTTGATCAGCGAGGAAAGCAGCGAATAGGCCAGCCAGGCCACGATCCACCAGATGTAGTCGCCGCCGATCAGGGCGAAGCCGGCAAAGCCGATGCCGGCAAGGATGAGGCCGGGAATGGCGTTCATCCGGGGCCCGAACCGGTCGACCAGCGCTCCGGCGAATGGTGAAATCGGCGTGCCGATGATCGCCGCGATGGTCAGGCCAAAGCCGATCTGCGCCCGGCTCCAGCCGAAGGCATTCTGCAGCGGCTCCATGAACAGCCCCAGCGAGGTGGAGGCGACGCTGCCGAACGACAGCCCGATCATCGATGCCAGCACCAGCGGCCAGTGCGCGCGCCATTCCTGTGCGGCGGTTGTCTCGAGCTGCGCCATGCCGGCATTCTCCCCAAGGGGGAGTTGTCGGGCACGGCGCGGCGCGGGTCAAGCGATTGCGCCTAGTCCAGTCTGGCGATTACCTCTTCGCCGAACTGCAAGGCCAGATCGCACCATTCGGCGCGGGTTTGGGCATCGATGGCGGCGCCCGAGCCGATAGACCCCAGTTCCTTCAGGTGGGCGTAGTTGTCGAGCGCTTCCTGCGCATTGAAACCCCGCTTGACCGAGTAGGAACTCGACAGGATGACGTCGGGCGGCGTCTCGCGGCCGCTCTTGGCGCAATGTTCGTGCATGTAGGCGATGGCGCCCAGGATGTCTTCGTCGCTGGAAATGTTGGCGGTGCGGGCGGTGTCGGTCACCATCTTGGGGACGATAAACGGATGCCAGGCATCGCCATGTTCGGCGCAGCGGCGCAGGGCGCGCTTGGAGTTGCCGCCGATCAGCAGCGGCGGGTGCGGCTTCTGTACCGGAGTGGGCAGCATGCGGTTACCCAGGGCGTTGTAGCCCGTCCCCTCGAAGGCGAAGTCCTCACCCTTCCAGGCGAACTTCATGGCGACGATATATTCGTCCATCAGGTCGTTGCGGCTGTCGAAATCGACGCCCAGCGCCTTGTATTCGGGCTTCAGGTAACCCGCGCCCATGCCGAAGACGAAGCGTCCGTTGGAGAAGGCGTCGAGCGAGGAGACGGCCCGGGCGGTGATGAAGGGGTTGCGATAGGGCAGCACGATGATGTTGGTCTGCAGCCGCAGCCTGGTGGTCACCGCGGCAGCCATAGACAGCATCACGAAGGGATCCTGCGCATAGTGCCCGCCGGCGTCCAGCCAGCGATAGCCGGGGATCGGATGGTCGGTGACGGAGACCGACCAGAAGCCGGCCTTTTCGGCCGTCTGCGCCATTTCGATCAGGGCGGGGCCGGTGCAGAATTCCTCGGTGAGGTGAATCCAGTCGATCGGCAGGGTAACGCTCAGTGTGTAGGCCATCATGCAATCCTTGTTCGAAAATCACGCTTCCGGGGGAAGAATCCAGTCGCCGCTCTTATCACGAACCCAGCCGCCCGAAGCCCAGGTGCCGCCGTCGACCGGAATGATCGCGCCGGTGATGTAGCTGGCGGCAGGCGAGGCGAGGAAGCCGACAAGCTTGCCGCATTCCTCCTGAACCCCGCGCCGTCCCAGCGGGATGCGCCTGCTGATGATGTCGAGCTGGGCCGCGTCGGGCTGATGCCAGTTGCTCTCGTCCGCGCTTCCGGTCCAGCAGCCGCTGACGCCGGGGGTGGCGGTATAGTCAGGCGCAATGCAGTTGACGCGGATCTGGTGGTCGGAAAGTTCCACCGCGAGGGTGCGGGTGAAGTTGTTGAGCCCGCCCTTGCAGGCGGCATAGACCGCATAGCCCGGCGCTGCGCGCGCGCCCTCGATCGAGGAGACGTTGATCACCGAGCCGCCGCGGCCGCCCGCGATCATCACCGGCACGGCGGCGCTGGTCGCGGCCAGGTGGCTAACCAGGTTGAGATCGATGTGTCGCCGCCAGTTCTTCTGCGCCAGTTCGAGGAATGGCTTGCGGGCGACGCCGCCGACGTTGTTGACCAGCACGTCGATCCGGCCGAACTTCTGCGCGGCCTGATCGACGGCGGCGATCACCGCATCGGCATCTATCGCGTTGGCGTTGATTGCGAGGCACTTGCGGCCCAGCTTTTCGACCAGCGCGGTGGTTTCGTCGCAGCGTTCCGGGATCGATTCGAGGATCGCGATGTCCGCGCCCATTTCGGCGAGCGACAGGGCCGAGGCCCGGCCGATGCCGCCGCCGCCGCCGGTAACGAAGGCCACCTGGCCGCTGAGGTCGATATCCCTGGCATTCATCTCCCGCTTTTCCTCTCTATTTTGGCGTTCCGGTAAGCCGGGCCGCGTCGGCTAGGTCCTCCGGTTCGTCCACGTCCCGTTCGAGGCCGGGGGTGCGGATGGTTTCGATTGCGATCCCCAGCCTGCCCGCCTCGGCAACATGCCTAGCGTAGCTGTCAGGCCCGAAGGCGAAGGTAAAGTCTTTTGCGCGCGGCAGGGGCAGGGACAGGGCGTTGGTGCCCTTGCCGTGCCGGTCCGGGCCGATGGCGATCTCGCCGGGCGGCGCATCGGCCAGAGCGGCGATCTCGGTCGCGGTGATGCCCGGCAGGTCGGCGTGCAGCACGATCAGCCGCTCGGCCTCGATCTGCGGCAGGACCGATTGCAGTGCCGGGTTGAGACCGGTCCCAGGATCGGCCAGCAACGGCACGTCATCGGGCAAGCCCAGCCGCGAGGGGCCGAGAATCAGCACCCGGTCGACATTCCCCGAGGCCTTCACCACGCTGTAAACGTGGCCGAGCATCGCCCGCACCAGCGCCTCGCGCTCGGTCGGGCTAAGCTCGCCGGCCAGCCGGGTCTTCGCACCCTCGGGCGGCTTTACCGGGATGACGACCCAGGTGGCCACTAAGCGGTCACGAATCAGGGGATGGCGGGCGCGG
>JAYRPK010000090.1:0-11498 GCA_041911195.1 Novosphingobium sp.
ACCCGCCGATCCTGCTGCTCGACGAAGCGACCAGCGCGCTCGATACGCGGACCGAGCAGGAAATCCTCGAGACGCTGCATTCGGTTTCCGCGCGGCGCACGACGCTGTCCATCGCGCACAGGCTATCGACCATTGCGGATGCCGACCGGATCTTCGTGCTCGACCAGGGCAAGCTGGCCGAATCGGGCACCCACAACGAATTGCTGCGCCTCGACGGGCTCTATGCGGAAATGTGGCTGCGGCAGGCGAGCGAGATCGAGGAAGTCAGCGAGGCGGCGGAGTAATCAGGAACCGTCCGGAAAACGCTCGAACGCCACCAGTTCATGCGCGTGTTCCATCCAGCCGAGCCGGTCGGCGACCTGAATCTGCGCCTTGGGCGGCAGCATATCGGGATCGTCGAGCGTGGCCGATTGTACGTCAACCAGCCCGGGAAGCATTGCCTCGTTGCGGTAGAACGGCCCGGTGCCGCATCTGGGACAGAAGCTGCGCTCAACCACGCCGGAGGAATTGAAGCGGGTTACCTCCCCCGCCAACAGCGTGACCTCGGCTTCCTTGTATCCGGCCCAACTGACCATGGGCGCTCCCGCGCTCTTGCGGCAATCGGAGCAATGGCAGATGGCGACATGCGCCGGTTCCCCCGTGACCGCATAGCGCACCGCGCCGCAGTGGCATCCGCCTTCGAGTCGCATGGCGATTCTCCTTTGGCGACAGAATTACCGCAATATTCGGAACATTAAAAGAACATTTGCCTTAGGATTGCGCGAGCGTTCTGGCGATGCCAATCACCGCGAGAACGCACGGGAAAGGACAAGGCCTTGGAAGCAGAGCACTCTGCCAGGAAGACTCGGTCAACTGCGACAGAGCGCTTCGGGCAACCCAACGGCCTGTGGGTCCTCGCCGGCACCGAACTGTGGGACCGCATTTCCTTCCACGGCATGCAGGCCATGCTGGTGCTCTACATGACCGGCGAATTGCTCAAGCCGGGGCGGATCGAACATGTCGTCGGCTTTGCGCAATACCGCGCAATGATCGAAAGCGTGACCGGGCCGCTCTCGGTGCAGGCCATGGCGACGCAGACCTTCGGCCTCTATGTCGCGCTGATCCTGTTCACGCCGCTGCTGGGCGGCGTGATTGGCGATCGCTGGATGTCGCGGCGCACGGCGGTCGGCGGGGGCGCGCTGCTGATGACCGGCGGGCATTTCGCGCTGGCCTTCGACGAGAGCTTCCTGCTGGCGCTGCTGCTGCTGATCGTGGGAGCGGGGCTGCTGCGCGGCAACCTGAAGGCGCAGATTCGCGCGCTCTACGAAGCGGGCGACCGGCGGCAGGCCGATGCCTTTCAGGTCTATTCCTTCGTCGTCAATTTCGGCGCCTTCATCGCACCGATCTTTTCGGGCGGGGTCGCGGCCAGCCGTGGCTGGCACGCCGGCTTCGCCGTGGCCGGGTTCGGCATGCTGATCGGCCTGGCCTGGTACCTGATCGGATCGCGCCACTTGCCGCAGGATGCGAAGAAACAGGCCGCGGCGACCAAGGAAAAGCTCACTCCAGCCCAGCGCAAGAACCTGTTGCTGCTGGTGCTGATGTGGCCGATCTCGGTCGCCTTCTGGACTGCGCAGGCGCAGATATGGAACGTCTACAACATCTGGGTGCGCGATACGATCGACCTTGGCATCGGCGGCTTCACCATGCCGGTGCCCTGGCTGCAATCGCTCGATGGCCTCGCGCCGGCGGCCTTCACGCCGGTGGTCATCTGGATCTGGCGGCGCCAGGCCGAACGCGGGACCGAGCCGGATCTGTTCATCAAGCTGGGCCTCGGCTGCCTGATCTTCGCCGCCGCCGTCGCCATGCTCGCGCTCGCCCCGCTGCTGGCCAATGCCCAGGGCCGCGCGCCGCTCGCCATTCCGGTGCTGTTCCACCTGGTTTCCAACTTCGGCGCGGTCTATTTCTCGCCGGTGATGATGACGCTGTTCGCCAGCCGCTCGCCCGAACGGTTGCGCGGCACCATGCTGGGCATCGACAACCTGGCGGCATCGGCAGCCAGCCTGATCAGCGGCTTTATGGGCGGCATGTACGAAACGATGTCGCCCAGCACCTTCTGGTGGATCAATGCCGCCATTGTCGGCGGCGCCGGCCTGCTGATGGTGCTGGGATCAAAGCCCCTGCGCCGCGTGTTTGGGCCGGAATGGCAAGAGGCCGATCCGCTGGAGGAAGACGTGTCGCTGTCGGACGCCAAGCCGGCTTTGGGGTGAGGCAGCAGATCAGAGGATATATTTGCTGAGATCGCTATCCTTGGCCAGCCCCGCCAGCCGGTCGCGAACGTAGTCCGCATCGACCGTCACTGTCTCGCCCACGCGGTCTTCGGCCTCGAAGCTCAATTCCTCCAGCAGCTTTTCCATTACCGTCTGCAGCCTGCGCGCGCCGATGTTCTCGACGCTTTCGTTCACCTGCGCGGCGATCCGCGCAACTTCGGCCACCGCTTCGGGCGTGATGTCCAGCGTCACCTTTTCGGTGGCGATCAGGGCGCGGTACTGGTCGACCAGGTTGGCGCGCGTTTCCGACAGGATTCGCACGAAGTCCGCCTCGCTCAGCGCCTTGAGCTCGACCCGGATCGGCAGGCGGCCCTGCAACTCGGGAAGCATGTCGCTGGGTTTCGCCACATGAAACGCGCCCGATGCGATGAACAACACGTGGTCGGTCTTCATCGGGCCATACTTGGTGGAAACCGTCGTGCCCTCGATCAGCGGCAGCAGGTCGCGCTGGACGCCTTCGCGCGATACCGAACCGCCCCGGACATCGGAGACCGCGATCTTGTCGATCTCGTCAAGGAAAACGATGCCGTTGGTCTCGGCATTGGCCAGCGCGACGCGGGCGACGTCATCCTGGTCCATGCGCTTTTCGGCTTCCTCGTCGACCAGCTTGTCCCAGGCATCGGGCACCTTCAACTTGCGCCGCTTGAGGTTCTGGCGGCCCATCGCCTTGCCCATCAGGTCGGAGAGGTTGATCATGCCGACATTGCCGCCCATGCCGGGAATGTCGAAGGGCATCGAGGGCGCATCCTCCACCTCGATCTCGACCTCGACGTCGTTCATCGCGTTCTCGACCACGCGCTGGCGGAAGCTCTCGCGGGTGGCTTCAGAAGCCCCATCGCCGACCAGCGCCTTGAGCAGCCGGTCCATCGCCGCATGCGAAGCCGCCTCGCGCACCGATTCGCGGCGGCGGTCCTTTTCCAGCCGGATCGCCTCCTCGACCAGGTCGCGGGCGATCTGCTCGACATCGCGGCCGACATAGCCGACTTCAGTGAACTTGGTCGCCTCGACCTTGACGAAAGGCGCCTCGGCCAGCTTGGCCAGCCGCCGGCTGATCTCGGTCTTGCCGCAGCCGGTCGGCCCGATCATCAGGATGTTCTTGGGCGTCACCTCGTCGCGCAGCTCGGGCGAGAGGCGCTGGCGCCGCCACCGATTGCGCAGGGCAACGGCCACCGCGCGCTTGGCTTCGGCCTGGCCGATGATGTGCTCGTCGAGCGCGGCGACTATGGCTTTGGGGGTGAGTTTGTCGTACATTATTTCCTCCCCCCTCCCGCTTGCGGGAGGGGCCGGGGGAGGGCTTGTTGTCCATCCCTGTTGTGATTGACCGGAAGGGTACAGGCCCTCCCCTGACCCCTCCCGCAAGCGGGAGGGGAATGACTAGCCTTCAATCGTCTCGACCGTCACCCGGTCATTGGTGAACACGCAGACCTCGGCGGCAACGGCCATAGCCTTGCGCGCAATCTTTTCGGGGTCTTCCTCGTAGTCGGAGAGGGCGCGCGCCGCCGCGAGGGCATAGTTCCCGCCCGATCCGATCGCCGCAATGCCGCCCTCGGGCTCCAGCACGTCGCCATTGCCAGTAAGGATCAACAACGTCTCGGCGTCGGCGACGATCATCAGGGCTTCCAGGTTGCGCAGATACTTGTCGGTGCGCCAGTCCTTGGCCAGCTCCACCGCCGCGCGCATCAGCTGGCCGCGATACTGCTCCAGCTTGCGTTCCAGCCGCTCAAACAAAGTGAAAGCATCGGCCGTCGCCCCGGCGAAGCCGGCGATGACATCGCCCTTTTCGCCCAGCCTGCGCACCTTGCGGGCGTTGGGCTTCATCACCGTGTTGCCCATGGAGACCTGGCCATCGCCGGCGATGACGGTCTTGCCGCCGCGCTTCACGCCGATGATGGTGGTGCCGTGCCACTGGATCAGGCCGTGGCTCGCCGCATCGTTGCTCATGCGAGGCGATATATGCCCAATCCCAACAGGTTCAATCCTATGACAGGCTCAGGAAAGCCTTAGCTGCCGTTCGGACCGCCACCCGGGGCACCGCCGCCGCCCGGCCCCATGCCCGGCGCTCCGACCGAGCCGATATTGCCGAACAGGTCCTCGATGAAGGTGCGGTTGCGGCCCAGGGTCGGCGTCTTGTGGCCGTCGGGATCGAGCCTGGCGACCTTTTCCATGCCGGCGCGATCGACGCCCGCGACATTGCCGGCCTCGTCGAAGCGCACGCGCAGGATCGACTGGTCGCGCGTGCGGGCGCGCTTGAACGGCTTCTGGCCGGTTTCCTGCGACACGTAGAACCAGCTCTTGTCACCGAACTGGCTGACGAAGGTCGGCCGGCCGAGCGTGTGTTCCACCGACTGGCGGTTGTCGATCCCCGGCTGCACCGAATCGACCAGCGTCGCATCGACAAGGTAGCCGCGATGGTCGCGGATCGAGGCGCAACCGGCAGCCAGGACCGCCAGCCCTGCCAGCATGCCCAACCGCACTGCCATCCGCCCGATCGAAGAGGTCATATTCCAAAACTCCATTGCCAGCCGCCACGCCGCGCGTGTAACGGCGCAAGCCTTAGGCCCACCGGCCAGACACGGCAATCCCTTGGGCAAATGCCCGGGCATTGCCGATGGCCATGGGGTGTTGAATTGTCGATGAACGGATAGCCCCCGCCCCATGTCGCTGCTTTCCCGCCTGTTCGGTTCCAAGGCCCACGATCGCGAGCCGATGCGCCCGCTGTGGCACCGCGTGGTCGAAGTGGCCCGCGAGAAGGAATGGTATGCCCAGTGCGGCATTGCCGACACGGTTGCCGGCCGGTTCGATGGGATAACCCTGGTCATGGCCGCGGTGCTGTTGCGCATGGAGCGCGAACCGGCGCTGATCGAGCCCTCCGTACGGCTGACCGAGCTGTTTGTCGACGACATGGACGGGCAATTGCGCAACAGCGGCGTGGGAGACCTGTCCGTCGGCAAGCACATCGGCAAGTTGATGGGCGTTCTCGGCGGTCGGCTGGGCGCCTTGCGCGAGGCTATTGCGCAAGGCGAAAGTGCCCTGGCCGAATTCACCCAGCGCAACGCCACCCTGGCGGAGCACGGCGACAGCGCCAAGGTTGCGCAACGGCTGACGGGCCTGATCGCCCGGCTCGATGCGACCTGTGCCGAAGACCTGCTCGCCGCCCGAATCGCGCCATGACCGCGCCCGAATTTTCCCGCCTGGTCGATGTCCGCCAGTCGGCCGGAAAACACCTGCATCTTGAGGCAAGCGAGGCGGAGCGCCTCGCCCTTGCGCGCCGCTTCGCCCTGCAACGCATCGACAGCCTCGAAGCCGATCTCGATCTCGACCGCTATGGCGAGACCGTGGATGTGTCTGGCAGGCTGCGCGCCGACCTGGTCCAGAGCTGTGCCATATCCGGCGAGGACCTGCCGCAGCGGATCGACGAGCCCGTGGCCCTGCGCTTCATCCCTGCCGGCGACGCGCAATCCCAGGACCTGGACCTGGAAATCGACTCCGGCCAGCGCGACGAGATCGAATACGAGGGTAGCGAGTTCGACATCGGCGAGGCCATGGCGCAGAGTCTGGCCCTTGCCATCGATCCCTTCGCCACCGGGCCGAATGCCGAGGAAGCGCGCAAGAAGGCAGGGCTGGGCGGCGAGGCAGCAAGCGGTCCATTCGCGGCATTGGCAAGGCTGAAGCCGAAGTCCGGAACCGACGGCGGGGCAGGCTGATCAAGCGAATCAGAACTGCCGAGGCTTGAGCCGGCCTTGTTCATAGGCCGTCCGGCAATCGGTTGCATCATGCCTGATGTCCGCGTCGATCAAGGGGGTCGAAGTCATGCCTGGGCCCTCGAAACGCTTGTCGTCGCATTCGCTGTTCCTGGCGAACTGGCTGGCATCGTCGCCCCATTCCATCGTGACTTCGGCCGGCCTGTCGGCAGCGCCATTATTTGGCGTCGGACTCACCAGCTGCGCCGCGGCGATAACGCAAATCACCCCTGCCACGGCAAGGCCGATCGGAGGGCCGATTGCGGTTCGGCCATGCAGGACCAGGCGGTCCCGCACCCCCTGCTCTTCCTCACCGGGCAGGTTCAGTTCGCGAACCTTGGCCCTGGCCTGCTCGCGATAGAAGTGGTTGCCGAATATGCCCGTCACAATCGCAAGACCGATTGCGGGCATGGTGGCCAAAGCGAAGAGATCGGGGACATTTCGGATGAGCCCCGCGGCCATCAGGAACCACAGGGCGACATAGATGCCGGCCAGCCCCAAACCCGGCAGGTACATCTTGCGGTAGAGCGCCCAGAACGGCGCAAGCAGGCAAGCGGCGACATTGAAGCCTACCATCGACTTTCGCATGTCCATGCGCTGCCAGGCATCGATGAAGTGCGGTGCCTTGTCACCAACATATGTTCGCAGCGCCTCGGCTTCGCTCAGCGGCGGCTGATCCGTTTGCAGCGGCTCGGCATGAAGCAAGCCCAGCCGTTGATCCTGCTCGATCCCATGGTCCGGTCCGGGAGGCAGGGGCGGCGCCGGCGCAGCGACCACCTCCGGCATCCCCGTCACGATCCTGATGGTTTCCGCCAGCCGGGCAAGATTGGCTTCGGCCTGCGGGCCGAATGCGTCGCTCCAGTGCTTCAACCGCAGGAACAGCGCCAGGCCGGACGCCGGCTGGACATCGGCGAGGCGCACCGGAAATATCTCGCGCCGCCCGAATGCCAGTTCAGTCTCGGCGCGGACAAAGGCGGAATGATTGGCATTGTCGGACAGGATCACCACGAAGGCGGCGCAGTGGTCGATCGCTTCTTCCAGCTGGATGGAAAACTCCATGCCCGGCACCACGTCGTCGGGCGCTATCCAGGTTCGCACGCCTTGTGCCTTGAGGAATCCGACAATCCGTCGGGCTTCCTCGCGATCGCCCGATGCGTGGCTGACGAAGACGTATGGCTGATCTTGCCTTTCGCTCACTGCCGGGCTCCCATCAGCTTGGCAGCACGAGGGGCCGCCCCTCGAAGGTCCGGCGCCAGTCGGCGGTGTCCTGGAGCATGATGGTCGCCAGCTGACGCACCCATTCGGCGGCCAACCGCTGTGACGGCGAACCGGCCTCGACCGCATCGCGCAGCCCTTCGAGCTGGCTGGCGATCCGTTCCGACCTTTCGGCCAGCCCCATGAAATCTCCCTGAAGCCTGATTCCATAGATCGCCGCACCCAGCGCCGGAAGGGCGACGCTCAGCATCGTCGCCAGGCTGAACAGCCATTCGGCACTGCCAGGGTATTTGCCCAGCAGTTCCTTGATCCATGCCGATTCGTGGCCGAAATGAGCGACAGCGACAGCAAGACTGAGTGAAAACACGGTCTTGCCGAAGGCATGGGTGCGATGGTCCATCCGGTGCATCCGCGCCGCATTGCGATGGTGATAGGCTATCTGGCCTGCCACGGCTTCCAGCAGGGTCCGCCGCATCCGGTCCATCGTTGCGGCGCTGGCAGGAATCGAAGGATAGCCGGCCGCCCGCGCCGCTGCCCTGGCGCGCCAGCGGATCCAGTCCGTCTGCGCTTCCTCGTCGTGGCGCAGCAACGGATTGCCAAGCGGCAAGGCGAAGGTCAGCACCCGCGACCATTCGGCAAGATGGCGCATTTGCAGCCACTTGGCATGCCAGGCCGACTGGGTTCCCCGCCAGGTGTTGACCAGGATGAATGTCAGCGAAGCGATTTCGGCGACAGTAAACCAGATCGATGCATGCGCGGTGACCAGCTTGGAAAAGATGGCGGTCGCGGCGAACACCACCGCCAGTGCGGCGAAAGTGAAATTGTTGACGAAACCGCTGCGGTGCATGAGGCCGAACAGATTGGCCGAGCGGTCGCTGGCCCGGGCCAGCGGTTCGAGGTGCCGGTCCAGGTGGCGGGAAAAGGCGCTGGTCTCTTCTGACTGGCCCTCGCCCGCATCGGACGCGGCATCGGACGGTCCGCCGGCCTTCACCCGGTTCGCGCCGAACAGGCCCAGCAGCAACGGCCACGTCTTGTGAACGGGCGTCAGCCATTGCGGCGCTTTTGCCAGCGCATCGACGATCTGCGGCAGGACCGGTTCGTCCGGCGGCAGGACCAGGCTGCGCACCAGGCCTTCTATCCCGTCATCGAAATCGCAGCGCGGCGCGGTCCACAGCGTCGGACGAGTCGATGGCAAGTCGCACTGCCCGGCCCAGAGCAGTTCGATCGGCCGCTCCGGATCGACGGGCACGTGAATCACCGGGACATTGTCATCGACCGCGCGACCGACGATCTCGGCAGTGCCCCCCGGCCCCGCCGCCCGCTCGCCGTCCCACACCGCGATGACCAGGTCGGAAAGCGACAGCATGGTCAGCCCAGCCGCTTCATAGGCGGCATTCTCGGCCCCGCGCTCGCCGGCCAATTCGATGACCGCAGCCGACTTCGCCAGCAGCGCATCGAATGCTTCCAGTTCCGCACCTTCGGAGAAGTCCTTGCGATATTCGGCCTCTGCGAACGGCAGGCACGCGCCCAACTCATAGCCGGCCTCGATCGCCGCCTGCGCCGCCATCACATCGGCCCCCGCCGCCAGCGAACTGGTCAGCCGCAAGTGCGGTGTAGCGGATGAGAAGGTCCCGCAGCCTTGCTCGTGGATACGCGACAGGGCCGCGCGGATGCGCCAGAACACGTGTTCGAGGCGGGAGAGGATCGCCGTTGTATCCTCCGGAAGCCGCGCCGGACGGTGGCCGGTCACGCCCAGGTTCAGCGCCAGCAACGGCGCAGCGAGATGACTCTGGTGTGCGGCTATTAGGCCTGTGGCTGGCGACGCTTCCAACCGCGTTCCCCCATTCGCTGGTAGGACAAGGTTCCCAGATTCCCGGCCCGGGTTCAACCGTTGATTGTGCGCTCCACCCACGAAGCCGCAAGCACCGCGCCGATCAGTCCCAGCGAATCGGCAGCGAGGAAACCGACAGGATGTTGCCCGGATGGAACACCGGCCGCTTGCCAGGATCCATGCGAAATTCCGGCAGCCGCTCCAGCACCACGCGATAGAGCACCTGCAGTTCCACCCGCGCTAGGTGCGATCCAAGGCAGCGGTGCGGGCCGGCGCCGAAGATCAGGTGGTTCTTGTTCTCGCGGGTGAGATCGAAAGCGCCCGGCTGCGGAAACTCGCGCTGGTCGAGATCGACCGCGCCCATGTAGACGAAGACCTGGTCGCCGGGCATCAGCTTCTGCCCAGCCAGCTCGGTTTCGTGCGTCACCCGGCGCACCGGGCCGCTGAAGGAATAGCGGCGCAGCAGTTCCTCGGTCGCCTCGACGATGAGCTCGGGATTGGCGCGCAATTCGGCCTGCAGGTCCGGGTGCTGTGCGAGATGGCGGATGCCGTAGGTCATGCCGTTGATCACCGTGTCGAGCCCGGCGATGAACAGCAGGCAGCAATAGTCCTCCATCAGCTCGAAGGTCATCGGCTGGCCCTCGATCTCTACCGCCCAGAGCATGGAGATGAGATCGTCGCGCGGATTGTCGCGACGGTCGCGGATGGTCGGCTCCATCGCATCGGCGACGCGGCGCATGCGGAACAGTTCGGCTGCCGGATCGCTGCCGCGCGGGGCGAGCACTTCGCGCACCATGTCGCGGAATTGCTCGATGCGATCATCCGGGAGCCCCATCATCTCGAGGAAGATGCGCACCGGCAGCGCCTCGGTGACGGCGGGCACGAAGTCCGCCGCGCCCAGCGGCTTCACCGCCTCTACCAGGCTGATCGCCAAGGCTTCGATCTTTTCCTTCATCGCCAGAACCGTTTTCGGCGAAAAGGTCTTCTGCAGCGGCGCCCGCAGCACAGTGTGCTCGGGCGGGTCCATCATGATCGGCGTCATCAGCGGGATGCGCTGGCCGTTGGGCAGCATCGGCGGCATGCCCCCCGTCGCGCCGCCATGCAGGACGCTGGAAAAGGTCTCCGGCTCGCGCAGCACGCGGAAAGCGACATCATAGCCCACGACGATCCAAGTGCCGCCGCAGCGGGGCGTCCAGAACAGCGGCGGGGCCTCGCTGGCCAGCTCGAGCAGACGGGCGTGGGGATCGGCGTTCAGGCCGGCATCATGGAAATAGTCGAAATCGTAAACGGCATCGGCGGACACGTGCGCAGGGAGCGGGGCCTGCATTGTTTCGACAGACATTCTCAGCCTTCTTTTGAATTCAACAGCGGCTGCGCCTTAAGCCAGCGCTCAAGCCTGTCCAGCGCTTCGCGCACTTCGTCGGTGGAGACCGCGAAGCTGAAGCGGATGAAGCGATGGCCGTTGACTGGGTCGAAATCGACCCCCGGCGCGGTGGCCACGCCGGTCTCGCGCAGCAGCTTCTTGCAAAAAGCGAGGCTGTCGTTGGTAAGGTGGCCGACATCGGCGTAGATGTAGAATGCCCCATCCGGCGGGGCGATGCGGCGCAGGCCCAGCTTCGGCAGCGCCTCCAGCATCAGCGCGCGATTCCGGGCATAGGTCTCGATATGGCCTTCCAACTCCTCGCGGCAATCGAAGGCGGCAAGCCCGGCGTGCTGGGCGAGCGAGGGCGGCGTCAGGAACAGGTTCCCCATCCGCGCCCTGGCCGGTTCGACCAGGTCGGGCGGCACGATGAGCCAGCCCAGCCGCCAGCCGGCCATGCTGAAGTATTTCGAGAAGCTGTTGATCACCAGCGCATCCGGCTCGTGGCACAGCACGGAGCGCACCCTCTCGCCATAGACGATGCCGTGGTAGATCTCGTCCGAGACCAGGCGGATGCCCCGCTCGCGGCAGACCCGGGCGATCCCGGCCAGTTCCTCGTCTGCGATGACTGTGCCAGTGGGATTGGCGGGACTGGCGACAATGATGCCGGCGGGGGACGGGTCGAGCGCGGCGATGGCCGCCGCCGTCAACTGGAACCGCTCGGCCTCGCCGCAGTCGATCTCCACCGGCTCCATCCACAGCGCCTTCAGCGTATTGCGGTAGGCGACATAGCCCGGGCGGGCGAGCGCCACCCGATCGCCGGGCCCGAACAGCGTGTTCAGCGCCAGCACCAGCGCCGGCGATGCGCCGCAAGTCAGGATCACTTGCTCAGGCGCGATCTCCACGCCGTGCTCCTCGGCGTACATCCGGGCGATGCGCTGCTTGAGGCCGGGATTTTCCCAGTACCCCATCGGATCGGCATCGAGCACCCGATGCGCCGCCGCGATCGCCGCCGCGGGTGCGCCGGTCGAGGGCTGGCCGTATTC
>JAYRPK010000091.1:0-8549 GCA_041911195.1 Novosphingobium sp.
CCGGCCAGCTCGAGCAACTGCTGCGCAATCTGATCGACAATGCCCAGAAATACGGCGCGCCCGACCAGCCGGTGACGGTCTCGGTGACGCGCGGCGAGAGCGGGCGGATCGTGCTGAAAGTGCAGGACCACGGCCCCGGCATCGCGGCCGCGCACCTGCCCCACCTTACCCGCCGGTTCTACCGCACCGATCCGGGCCGCAGCCGCGCCTCGGGCGGAACCGGGCTGGGCCTCGCCATCGTCAAGCACATCGTCGAGCGCCACCACGGCGAGCTGGACATTGCCAGCAGGCCGGGCGCGGGCACTTGCGTTTCGGTCAGCTTCGCGCCTGCACCGTCAGAATGAGGCAGCCAGCCCCAGGGTGAAGACGTGGTCGCTGGTATCGGGGCCATTGCGCACGAAGCCGTGCTGGTTGAGGTAGCCGAAATCAAAATTGACCGGCTTCGAAAGCGGCACCGTCACCGCCACGGAATTGCGCATGCGTTCGTAGCCGCCGGTCCGCTGGAAAGTCGTGGTGTTGAGGTTGACGAAGCTTTCGTGCTGGGCGGCGATGGTGGTCTTGCCGATGAACGGCATCGATACCTTCACCGCCGGGCGCAGCCGCCAGCCGGTGCCCGACTGGCCTTCGCGCCAGCGCTCTTCCATCCGCAAGCGCCCGGTCACTTTCGCCCGGCCGATCTTGCCGAGGTTGTCGAAAGCCAGCTGCTGGCGAAAGCGGTGCTCGCGCAGCTGGAAATCGCCGTGCGAATATTGCGGATTGAACACATAGCCCATCCACAGCGTCATGTTCTTTTCGATCTTGTGGCCGATCAGCAGGCTGTTCTCCATCTCGTAGAAGCCCCTGGCGTCGCTCGAACGGAACACGGCCTCGTTCTGCAGCTTGAAATTGCCTGGCAGCGCCACGTTGACGGTAGCCGTCTGCCAGTATTGTCCGTCCTCGCTCGCCTGGGCGGGCGTGGCCAGGGCGGCCATGGGGGCGAGCAGGGCGGCGGCAAGAAGCCGCTTGTTGGTATTGCGCATCGATGATTCCCTTTGGGAGGCTGTGGTTCGCAGCCTCCGCTATGGCGCTTGTGTGACACATTCATGACGCAACGCGCCAAACGTTGCGACAGCGATGTGACAACCCGCCGCCGCACGCAAGCCCGCCGGCCGATGTCATCGAACTGTCACACAAGCCAGCCAGATGCGCGTCGAACCCATGCGAACGGAGCGATTCGCCATGAACAGCAAGACTCTCTTGAAATTCACCTCTGCGGCGCTGGCCGCAGCCCTGCTGGCCGGCTGCGGCGGCGGGCAGAGCGCCAATCGACAGCAGATCCGCGCGGTCGGCTCGTCCACTGTCTATCCCTTCGCCAAGGTCGTGGCCGACCAGTTCGTCAAGGCCAATACCGGACTGCAATCACCGATCATCGAATCGACCGGCACCGGCGCGGGCATGAAGCTGTTCTGCGGCGGCCTCGGCGCGCAGTATCCGGACATCGCCAATGCCTCGCGCCGGATGAAGCGTTCTGAATTCGACGATTGCGCCGGACATGGCGTCAAGGACATCGTCGAGATCCAGGTCGGCCTCGATGGCGTCGCCTTTGCCGAAGCCACTGGCGGCCCCGGCATCGCCCTGACGCCAGTGGATGTCTACAAGGCGCTGGCCGCCAATCCCTTCGGCAAGCCCAACACCGCCAAAAACTGGAGCGACGTCAACCCGGCGCTGCCGGCGATCCCGATCATGGTCTATGGTCCGCCCTCGACCTCGGGCACGCGCGACGCGCTCAAGGAGCTGATCCTGATGAAGGGCTGCGACACCGATCCGGCAATGAAGGCGCTGAAGGACACCGACAAGCCCCGGCACGAAAAGGTCTGCACGGAAGTGCGCAGCGACGGCATGTATGTCGATGCCGGCGAGAACGACAACCTGATCGTCCAGAAGATCGAGGCCAATCCCAAGGCCATCGGCATCTTCGGTTTCTCCTACCTCGAGGAGAACGCCAACCGCTTGAAGGGTCTGACCATGAGCGGGGTGACACCGACCTATCAGACGATTTCGGATTTCAGCTACCCCGGTGCGCGGCCGCTCTACATCTACGTCAAGTCGGCGCACCTCAACGCGATCAAGGGCCTCAAGGAATTCGTCGCCGAATGGGGCAAGAGCTGGGGGCGTGACGGCGTGCTGGCCAAGAACGGCATGGTGGTCGCACCCGACGACGTCCAGGCGAGGAACGCGCAGATTGTTGCGAATATGACTCTGCTGAACTCTGGCGATCTCAAGTAGCCTGACATAGACAGCGAGCCATGCCGTCAGCCATCCCCATTATCCTCGCCTTCGGGCTGGGCCTGATCGGCTGGCTGGCGGCACGGTCGCGTGCCTGGGCCTTCCGGCGCGGACGTGCCGGCAGGCTGCATTCGTTGCCTGCCTATCACGGCTGGTTCGTGGCGATCTGCGTAGTCGTCCCCGCCATGCTGTTTGCCCTGGTGTGGAGCAATGTGGCCACCGACCTGGCCGTGGCCGAAGCCATGAAATCTCCCGCCGCCGCGCAGTTGCCGGCATTCGGCTTCGAGCGCGACGCGGTGCTGGCGGAAGCGCGCTCGCTGGCCAGCGGAGAGGCCACTGTCGCCTTCAATCCCCTGGCGCAGAAACTCGCCGAGCCGCTGCGCGCGGCCAGCAGCCATTACCAGCTCATCGGCATTTTCGTCACTCTGCTGATCGGCTTTGCCGGCGGCGCCTTGTCGTTCCTTCGGCTGCGGCCCGATTTCGCCGCCAGAACCCAGGTCGAACGCATGGTCCTTGCCGGACTGATCATGGCCTCGCTAGTCGCCATCCTGACCACCTTCGGCATCCTCGCCTCGCTGATCTTCGAGACCGGTCGATTCTTCCAGATCGTCGGCCCGGCCGATTTCCTGTTCGGCACCCATTGGGCCCCGGACCCGATGGCCACGCCGGGCCCGGAAACCGGCAAGAGCTTCGGCGCCGTGCCGCTGTTCTGGGGAACGATCTTCATCGGCGCGGTGATCGCCATGATAGTCGCCATTCCGCTCGGCCTGATGAGCGCGATCTACCTGACGCAATATGCCACCCCCGCGCTGCGGCGCTGGATCAAGCCGACGCTGGAAGTGCTCGCCGGGGTGCCGACCGTGGTATACGGCTATTTCGCCGCGCTGACCGTCGCCCCCGCCATTCGCGATGCGGCGCAGGCCCTGGGCATTGCCAGCGCATCGAGCGAAAGCGCGCTGGCGGCAGGGCTGGTGATGGGGGTGATGATCATTCCCTTCGTCTCCTCTATGGCCGACGATTCGATCGCTGCGGTGCCCCAGGCGCTGCGCGACGGCAGCCTGGCGATGGGCGCGACGACCTCGGAAACCATCCGCCGGGTGATCATCCCGGCGGCGCTGCCCGGCATTGTTGCGGGCGTGATGCTGGCGGTGAGCCGGGCGATCGGCGAGACCATGATCGTCGTCATGGCGGCCGGCGCCACTGCGCGGCTGACGGCCAATCCGTTCGAGAGCATGACCACCGTCACCTTCCAGATCGTCGCCATGCTGACCGGCGAAGGTAGCTTCGATCACCCCGCGACGCTTTCGGCCTTCGCGCTGGGCTTCGTGCTGTTCCTGGTCACCCTGGCGCTCAATTTCATCGCCCTGCGCGTGGTCAAGAGGTTTCGCGAAGCCTATGACTGAGATCTCCTCCATCGCCACAGATCCGCGGTTCGCGGCGCGCCTCAAGCGGCGCTACGCTGCCGAGCGCCGGTTCAAGGCCTTTGGCCTGGCCGCGATCGCCTTTTCGGTCGTGGTTCTGGCCTTCCTGCTCTACACCATGACTGCCAATGCCCTGGGCGGATTCCAGCGCGTCGAAATGCGCGTGCCGATCGATTTCTCGCAGGGCGGGATGGTTGTCGATCCGGTCGCCCTGTCCAGCCCGGATGCAGTGCAAGTGCTCGAACGCGCCGGCCTGCCAAGGGCAGTGAAGGAGGCCACGGAGCAGGCGGCGGGCGCAGAGGCGGCGGCCATGCTGAGCGACAATGCCTGGCGCGACGTCGCGGTCATGATCGTCGGCGATCCCGGCCTGCTTGGCCGCAAGAGCGACTACTCCCTCCCCGTCTCCGACGATCTCGCCAGTGCCCTGCGCGGCGATGGCACGCCCCAGCAGCGCGCGCTGGCCGGCAAGCTGCAGGCCGAAAGCCGGATATACCACGCCTTCGACAGCGGCTTCTTTACCCGCTCCGATGCCACCAGCCCGCAGGACGTGGGCATCTGGGGCGCGCTCAAGGGATCGATGCTGACCATGCTGGTGACGCTCGCCCTCGCTTTCCCGATCGGTGTTCTGGCTGCGCTCTATCTGGAAGAATATGCGCCGCGTAACCGCTGGACCGACATCATCGAGGTTTCGATCAACAACCTGGCCGCCGTGCCTTCGATCATCTTCGGCCTGCTGGGTCTTGCGGTGTTCCTCACCCTGTTCCCGAACTACCGCTCGGCGCCGCTGATAGGCGGCATGACGCTCGCGCTGATGACCATGCCGGTGATCGTCATTTCCGGACGCAATGCGATCAAGGCAGTGCCCCCCTCGATCCGCGACGGTGCGCTGGCCATCGGCGCCAGCAAGATGCAGACGATCTTCCACCATGTGCTGCCGCTGGCCCTGCCCGGCATCCTCACCGGCACGATCATCGGCATGGCCCGCGCGCTGGGCGAGACCGCGCCGCTGCTGATGATCGGCATGCGCGCCTTCGTCGCCACCCCGCCCGAAGGCTTCACTTCGCCTTCCAGCGTGCTGCCGGTGCAGATCTTCCTGTGGTCCGACGAGATCGACCGCGGCTTCGTCGAGCGCACTTCGGCGGCGATCATCGTCCTCCTGCTGTTCCTGCTGGTCATGAACGGCCTTGCCATCTATCTTCGCAACCGCTTCGAGAAACGCTGGTGAAAGCCGAGCCAACCCTTCCCGCCGCCAAGCTTCAGGCAAGCGACGTTTCCGTCTTCTATGGCGAAAAACGCGCGATCGACAGCGTCTCGATCACCATCGAGAACAAGCTCGTGACGGCCTTCATCGGCCCATCGGGCTGCGGCAAGTCGACCTTGCTGCGCGCCTTCAACCGAATGAACGACACCATCGGCGGCGCCCGCGTCGAAGGCGAGATCCTGCTCGATGGCGAGGACATCTACCGGTCCGGTATGGACGTGGTGCAACTGCGCGCGCGGGTGGGCATGGTGTTCCAGAAGCCCAACCCCTTCCCCAAGTCGATCTTCGAGAACATCGCCTATGGCCCGAAGATCCACGGGCTGGCCGCAGGCAAGGCCGATCTCGACGAGATCGTCGAGAAGTCGCTGCGCCGCGCCGGCCTGTGGGACGAAGTCAAGGACCGGCTGACCGACAGCGGCACTGCCCTTTCGGGCGGCCAGCAGCAGCGGCTGTGCATTGCCCGCGCCATCGCCGTCGATCCCGAAGTGATCCTGATGGACGAGCCCTGTTCGGCGCTCGATCCCATCGCCACCGCGCGAATCGAGGAATTGATCGACGAATTGCGCCAGCGCTATGCCATCGTCATCGTTACCCATTCGATGCAGCAGGCCGCCCGCGTTTCGCAGCGCACCGCCTTTTTCCACCTCGGCAAGATCGTCGAGACCGGCGATACCTCCGATATCTTCACCAACCCCCGGGAAGAGCGGACCAAGGACTATATCACCGGTCGTTACGGTTAGGGTAAGAGCATGGTACAGACACACACCGTAAAGGCGTTCGACGAGGACATCACCAGGCTGCGCGGCCTGATCGCCGAAATGGGCGGGATCGCCGAAGTCGGGCTGACCGAGGGCATCGAGGCCCTGATCAAGGGGTCGCAGGAACTGGCCGACCAGGTCGTCGCCCGCGACAAGAAGCTCGATGCGCTGGAGGCCGAGGTCGACAAGCTGGCGGTGCGGATCATCGCCCTGCGCGCGCCGATGGCGGATGACCTGCGCGAAGTCATCGCCGCGCTCAAGATCGCCGGCGTGATCGAGCGGATCGGCGACTATGCCAAGAACATCGCCAAGCGCGCCAACCAGATCGAGAACCGCAAGCGCTTCGAGCCGCTGACGCTGATCCCGGCCATGGCCGAGCTGGCCGGCGAAATGGTCCACGACGTGCTGACCGCCTATGCCGCCCGTGATCCGGAATTGGCGCGCGAGATCATCGAGCGCGACGAGAAGGTCGATGCCTTTTACAATTCGATCTTCCGCAACCTCGTCAGCCACATGATGGAAAACCCCGCCTCGATCAGCAGCGCGGCGCAATTGCTGTTCGTCGCGCGCAATATCGAGCGGATCGGCGACCATGCCACCAATGTCGCCGAGATGGTCTATTACGCGGCGACCGGCGATTACCTTACCGACCGGGACACGACAGGGGAATGAACCCCAGGCCCAAGGTGCTGCTGGTCGAGGACGACCCGGCGCTTTCCGAACTGCTGGAATTCCGCTTCCGCGCAGAAGGCTATGACGTGCGCTGCACACCCGACGGCGACGAGGCCTTGCTGCTGGCCGCCGAGGAGGCGCCGGACCTTGTCGTGCTCGACTGGATGATCGAGGGCACCAGCGGTATCGAAGTCTGCCGGCGCCTGCGCCGTGACAAGCAGACCGCGCATGTCCCGATCATCATGCTCACCGCCCGCGAGGCGGAGGACGACCGGGTGCGCGGGCTCGAAACCGGGGCGGACGACTATCTCACCAAGCCCTTCTCGCCGCGCGAGCTGATGGCGCGGGTTGCCGCGATCCTGCGCCGCATCCGCCCCGCGCTGGCCGGCGAGACAATCGAAGTCGGCGACCTTGCGCTCGACGCCACCGCCCACCGCGTCACCCGGCGCGGCAAGGCAATTTCGCTGGGGCCGACGGAATTCCGCCTGCTCCGGTACTTCATGGAACACCCCGGCCGCGTGTTCTCGCGCGAACAATTGCTCGATGCGGTCTGGGGGATCGACAGCGACATCGAGCTGCGCACTGTCGACGTCCACATCCGCCGGCTGCGCCAGGGCCTTGAAATGCAGGGCGCGCCCGACCCGATCCGGACCGTGCGTTCGGCGGGCTATGCGCTGGAAGCGGTCTGACCGCGGTCAGTTCGGACGGTCCCGCCCCGGCCTCGGCGGGCTTGACGGCAGCGCCCGGTTGATCAGCGCATTGCCATAGTTCTGGTTGAGCTGGATCGTCCGGTCGAAGTCGGTCTTGGCCCGGGCATAGTCGCCCAGCTTGTGCCAGGCGAGCGCGCGGTTGTTGTGGGCTTCGGCCAGATCCGGCTGCAAGCGGATCGCCGCATCGTAGTCGGCAATGGCGCGATCGAAACGGCGCAACTGGTACCAGGCGATGCCGCGATTGACCAAGGCGCCGGCAAAGCGGGGCATCAGGCGCAGGGCGCGGCCATAGTCCGCGATGGCTCGCGACGGCTCGTCCTTCGCTCTCCAGGCATTGCCGCGATTGAACCTGGCAAGGGCAAGGTTCTCGCCGACTTCCGCGCGAGACCCGATCAGGAAGCTGCAGCCCGCGATGGCCGCATCGGCATTTTCTCCGCTACAAGCCCGCCAGGCCTCATCCGCCCTGCCCGGCGAAACCTTGGCCGCTGCCGACGAAGCCAGCAGCGCAGCGCCCAGCAGGCACCCGGCGAAGTGTCTCACTCGACCGCCGGATCGGACGCGCCACTGCCGAAGCGGGCACGCCAGCGTTCCATTGCCTCTTCGCCGACGAAGGGATTCTCCCGCCGCTCGCGGCCCATGGTCGAGCTTTCGCCGTGGCCGGGAACGAAGCCGACATCGTCTCCCAGCGCGAACAGCTTGTTGCGGATCGAGTGCACCAGCGTCGGCAAGTTGCCGTCGCCATGCTCCCAGGCGCCGATCGCGCCGCGAAACAGGATGTCGCCCACCCAGGCCTGGCGGATCGAGGGGCTGAAATAGGCGACGTGCCCCTTGCAGTGCCCTGGGCAGTGCAGCACTTCGAGCACTTCCTCGCCGAACTGCACGCGGTCGCCATCCTCCAGCCAGCGCGCCGGCACATAGCTCCTCGCGCCCTGGATGCCATGCTGGGCGGCGAAATTGGGAATATTGGCGACGACATGCTCGTCCCCGCGATGAGGCCCAAGCACCTGCGCGCCGGTCATCTCGGCAAACTGCGCAGCGCCGCCGCAGTGGTCGAAATGGGCATGCGTCACCAAGGCCACTTCGGGCTCCAGCTCCATCAGCTCGAGAAAATTGAGCAGTTCGGGGATTTCGCCGCCCGGATCGATCCCCGCGGCCTTCATCGTCTTCTCGCACCACAGGATCGAGCAGTTCATGCCATAGCGGGTGACGGGGATGACATCGAATTCCATGGGGCGATTATGGACCAGGCACAGCCGAACGCAATCCCGGCAGGGCCCACCACAGCACCAGGGCGGCAATGACCAGGAAGGCCAGGCCGACGCCCAGGGCGAGCCGGCGACGAACCTCGGGCCGGCCGATCGCCGCGTTGAGCCGGCTGCCGGCCTGGATATAGGCGAGGCTCACCAGCACATCGATCGACAGCGCCACGCCGGCCAGCAGAACCAGTTGCGGCGCGAGCGGC
>JAYRPK010000092.1:0-4321 GCA_041911195.1 Novosphingobium sp.
AATTTCAAGGAGACGCAAGTCGGCCTGATGCGGCCGGGCCAGCCGGCGGAGATCCAGGTGGATGCGCTGCCCGGGGTAACCTTCCGGGGCAAGGTGGTCAGCGTCACGCCCGGCACCGGCGCCAATTTCTCGCTGATCCCGCCGCAGAACGCGACCGGCAATTTCACCAAGATCGTCCAGCGCGTGCCGGTCAGGATCCGCATCGAGGCAGGCCCTGCGGCGCGCAAGGTGCTGGTTCCGGGCCTGTCGCTGACGGTCGAGGTCGATACCCGCTCGGCTCGCGACGAGCTGGACGCGATTCGCGCCGAACAGGACCGCCAGGGCAAATGAGCCAGGCGGCAGTCGCCGATCCTGGTACATTGGCCGTTCCCGAACGCGCCAGCCTGGCAGACTGGCTTGCGGTTGCCGCCGGGACGATCGGCTGCCTGATGGCCTTGATGGACGTTTCCATCGTCAACTCCTCGTTGCCGAAGATCCAGGGTGAAATCGGTGCGACGGCCAGCGAAGCGACATGGGTGGGAACCGGTTACCTGGTTTCCGAAATTGTTGTCATTCCGCTTACGGCCTGGCTTGGCCGCATGGTCGGCTTCCGCCGCCTGCTGCTGGGCGGTTCAGTGATTTTCACCTTGTTTTCCGTAGTATGCGGCTTTGCCGGCAGCCTGGAGATGCTGGTTTTCGGCCGCATCGGCCAGGGCTTCTCGGGCGGTGTGCTGATCCCGTCGGCCTTGACGCTGGTCGCCACCCGGCTTCCGCCGGCGCAGCAGACGGTGGGCATGGCAGTCACGGCGATGGCCACGCTGCTGGGCCCGGTGCTTGGCCCGCTGGTCGGTGGCTGGCTGACCGAGAACCTGAGCTGGCATTATGCTTTCTTCCTCAATGTTCCGGTCTGTGTGGTGCAGATGGGCATGCTGCTGTTCGCGGTCAAAGGCTCGGACTACGACTGGAGCGAATTGCGCAATGCGGACTGGGCGGGCATCCTGGGCATGGTCCTGGGGCTTGGTGCGGCGACGACCCTGCTTGAGGAGGGTCACCGCGAACAGTGGTTCGAATCGGCGCTGATCTGGCAATTGGCCTTTGTCTCCGTGCTGGGTTTCGCCCTCATCGCCTGGGGCCAGATGCGCGCTGCGCGGCCGGTCATCCGGCTTTCGCTGCTGCGCAATCTCAGCCTGGCATCGGCTGCCCTGCTGCTCGCCATATTGGGCATGCTGCTTTACACCGGTATATTCGTGGCCCCGCAATTCCTCGTTGCGGTGGCGGACTATACCGCCTTGCAGGCCGGTGCGCTGATGTTCGTTTCAGGGCTCATCTCGATTTTCGCCGCGCTTGCCTATCCGTCGGTGCTGGCGAAGCTGGATCCCCGGGCAGTGCTGGCCATGGCGGGGTTGTGCATGGCTCTTGCGGACTACATGCTCAGCGGGATGACGGTCCTGTCGACCGGCAGGGACTTTCTGGCGGCCCAGCTTCTGTTTGGCGTGGGCACCACCTTGTCCGCCATTCCGCTGCAATTGGCGGTGATATCCTCGGTTTCACCCGATGATGCGGCAGAGGCGAACAGCCTTAGCTCGGTAACGCGCAACCTTGGCGGATCGATTGGCCTCGCCGCGCTTTCCAGCTTTCAGGACCAGCGTTTCGAGCTGAATCACTGGCGAATTCACTCGGCGCTGGGAGCCAACGATCCCGGCGTGCAGCAGAGCATCGATGCAAACGCAGCGCTGTTCGGCGGTGGCCCCGAAGGACTGGATGCAGCATACCGCATGGTGGATGGCCAGGTGCAGATGCAGGCGCTGGTAATGTCGTTCAACGACATCTACTTTGTTCTGTCGGTCGCCGCGGTTCTCGCATTGCCGCTGGTCCTGCTCCTGCGCCGTCCGCCGGCTGACGCCCAGATGGGCGCGATGCATTGAGCGTGGCGCCGGCCTTGCCCGCCAGGGGGCGCCCTGCCGCCGGCCAGGCGGAGCTCATCACCGGGCGGCTGATCGATGCCGCCTGGGCGCTGCTGCTCGAGACCGGGCCGGAACAGTTCTCGCTAGATCGCCTCGCCGCGGCCGCGCACGCCAGCAAGCAGACCATCTATGCGCGCTTTTCCGGCAAGCACGAGTTGCTCCATGCCGTGCTGGAAGCCCGTATCGGCCTGATTTTCGCCGAGTTCCTGCTGGCGGCAGAGGCCGGCCGGCTGGAAGAGGTGATTGCCGAGGTGACTCGCCGTTCGGTATCGACGCTGTCCGCGCCGGAAACGCTGATGCTCGACCGGCTGGCGGACTGGATCGATGCCTCGCTGGAAGGCAATCCGACGCGGGCGGCGATCTATGCGGAATTTCATGGATTGCTGCGCAAGTACCTGCGTGAAACCGCCGACCTGGCGCGCCTTGCCGACGACGAGATCGCCAATGCCGCGACGCTCTGGCTCGACAGCCTGATCGGCCACGTGCGCGGCGTGCCGCGCGGCGGTGAGGAGCTCGACCGCTGGTCGCGCCAGTTCGCCCGCTATTTCATGCGCGCGGTGGGGGGCTGAACGCAAAAGGGCGGCCCCGCAGGACCGCCCTCTTGTATCGGCTTGAAACCTGCCGGATCAGCGCGAGTAGAACTCGACTACCAGGTTCGGTTCCATGCGCACCGGATAGGGCACTTCGTCGAGCGTCGGCACGCGCACGAAGGTGACCTTGTCAGTGCCGTCGGGCGCGACATAATCGGGCACTTCGCGCTCGGCCAGGCTCTGCGCTTCGGCGATCAGGGCCATTTCCTTGGCCTTGTTGCCGAGGCTGATGATGTCGCCGGGACGCACGCGGCGGCTGGCCACGTTGCACTTCACGCCGTTGACGCGGATGTGGCCGTGCGAAACGATCTGGCGGGCCGAGAACACGGTCGGCGCGAACTTGGCGCGGTAGACGACCATGTCGAGGCGCTGCTCGAGCAGGCCGATCAGGTTCTGGCCAGTGTCGCCCTTCATGCGGGCGGCTTCCTGGTAGGTCGCCTTGAACTGCTTTTCGGTGACATCGCCGTAGTAGCCCTTGAGCTTCTGCTTGGCGCGCAGCTGGATGCCGTAGTCCGAGAGCTTGCCCTTGCGGCGGGCACCGTGCTGGCCCGGGGGATTCGGACGGGTGTTGATCGGGCTCTTCGGGCGGCCCCAGATGTTCTCGCCCATGCGGCGATCGAGCTTGTACTTCGACGAGGTGCGCTTCGACATGCGCGTCGTTCCTTCAATTTGCATGCCCCGGGAATGCCCCGCGGCTTCTGGTCCGGTACCGCACCATGCAGCCCCTGACTGCATGCGATCGCCGCTTCACCGGAGTGCGGGATCAATTGCGAAGGCGGGCTCATGGCCGCGCGGGCGCGGAAAGTCAAGGAATGAGTCAGTCCTCGCGCCGCTCCTTGCCGAGCGCCGAAAGCACCCCACGCATGGTCCGTATCTCCAGGTGGTTCCAGCCCGGCTTGGTCAGCATGTTGCGCAAGGTCCGCTTGGTGGCGGCGGCGCGGCTCTTTGGGAAGAAGTAGTTCTTCGGCTCCAGCAGCGCCTCGAACTGCGCGATCATGCCTTCCAGTTCCTCCTGTGGGGCAGGGGGGAGCAGTTCCTCGGCGGGCGGCTGGGAGAGGCCCACGTGCTTCGACCACTCGTAGGCGCACAGGATCACCGCCTGGGCGAGGTTGAGCGAGCCGAACTCGGGGTTCACCGGCACGGTGACGATGGTGCGCGCGAGGGCCACTTCCTCGGTTTCGAGGCCGGAACGCTCCGGTCCGAACACCAGCGCCGAGCGGCCCGGCTCGCGGTGGATGGCGAGGGCCGCCTCCTCGGGCGCCAGCACCGGCTTGGTGACACCGCGCTTGCGCACCGTGGTGGCGTGGACATGGGCGCAATCGGCGACAGCATCGGCCAGCGTATCGAAGACCATGGCCTGTTCCAGCACCACGTCGGCCCCTGCCGCCGCAGGCCCTGCGCTGGGATTGGGCCAGCCATCGCGCGGGGCGACGAGGCGCATTTCGGTAAGCCCGAAATTGAGCATCGCCCGCGCCGCCTTGCCGATGTTCTCCCCGAGCTGGGGGCGGACGAGAACGATGACGGGGGGATCAGCCCTTCCCGGCATCCCGCACCGTACTGGCGAATTCCTCGAAATCGCGCGCCTCGCTGAAGTCTCGGTAAACGCTGGCGAAGCGGATGTAGGCGACGCTGTCCAACTGCCGCAGCCCTTCCATCACCATCTCGCCGATGGCCTTGGAGGTGACTTCGCTCTCGCCCATGGTCTCGATCTGGCGCTGGATGCCGGAGACGAGCTGGTCGAGCCGTTCCTGCGCCACGCCGCGCTTGCGGCAGGCCAGCGCCACGGAT
>JAYRPK010000093.1:0-13043 GCA_041911195.1 Novosphingobium sp.
AATGCTGCCCTCCGTCGCAGCGCACAAGGCTGCCGGTCACATTCACCGAAGCCGGACTCGCCAGATAGAGCACCGCCGTGACGATTTCCTCCGGCTCGGCCGCATGGCCGCGCGGGATGGGGATCGGGCCCTGCCCCTTGTCCGGCCAGGCCTGGACGATGTCGGTGCGGAAGGCGCCGGGCGACAGGGTGTTGACCCGCACCTTGGGCGCATATTCCCAAGCCAGGCTCTTCGACATGGCATTGAGTGCCGCCTTCGAGGAGCCATAGGGCACCACCTCGGGCAACGGCATCATCGATCCCGAGCTGGTCACGTTGATTATGCAGCCGCCGTCACCGTCGAACATGCGCTTGCCGATCTGGCTGGCGAGACGGAACGGACCCTTGAAGTTGAGGTTAACCACCGAATCGAACAGGCTTTCCGGCACTTCGTGGCTGGCCATGCGCGGGCTCATGCCGGCGTTGTTGATGAGGATGTCCACCCGCCCGAAGGCGGCGTAGCTCTCATCGATCAGCCGGTCGCACTCTGGCCACTTGCCGACATGCGCGGAAACGGCGAGCGCCTTCCTGCCCATGGCCCGGCATTCCTCGGCCACGGCCTCGCAGTTTTCCAGCTTGCGGCTGGCGATGATGACGTCGGCGCCGCGCTGGGCGAGCGCCTTGACCATTTCGTAGCCGATCCCGCGCGAGCCGCCGGTGACAAGGGCGACCTTGCCGGTGAAGTCGAAGAGGGGGTCCATGGCCTCAGTCACCCCAGTTATCGCGGGCGTCGGGATAACGCGCCAGCGCCTGGGCGGTCCGGGTCGGGATGTGCTCGGTGGGGAACATGCCCTCGGCCGGCTTGGCTTTCCTCAGATAGGCACGGGCCAGCTGCGAGCGGTGAACGTCGGTCGGACCGTCGGCGAAGGCCAGGCTCATGTAACCGGCAAAGGACTGGGCCAGCGGCATGTCCTGCGAAATGCCGAGTGAGCCGTGAATCTCCAGCGCGCGGCCGGCGATGTTGCCGTAGATGTTGGCCATGGCGACCTTGCACATGCCGATGTAGTTGCGGCTGGCGCCGTGCGGCATGCGGCCGGCCTCGATCTCGTCGATGATCCAGGCCGTCTTGAGCACGAGGCAGCGGAACTGTTCGAGCTCGATGATCGAATCGGCGATCTTGCCCTGGACGAACTGGTGGTCGCCCAACATCTTGCCCTTGGTGCGGCGCGATACGGCGCGTTCCAGCATCATGTCGATCGAGCGCTGGCACTGGCCGACCGTACGCATCGCATGATGGATGCGCCCGCCGCCCAGCCGCGCCTGTGCGACCTTGAAGCCGCCCCCCCGCTCACCCAGCATATAGTCGAGCGGCACGCGCACCTTGTTGTAACGCACGTGGCACTGGGCGCCGTCATCGGCCTCGCTCTCGCCGACCAGCGCGACATTGCGGATGATCTCGAAGCCCGGCGTGTCGGTCGGCACGATGAACATGCTCATCCGCTCGGTCAGCTTGGCTTCGGCATCGGTGACGCAGATGACCAGGCAGAAGGCGGCATAGCGGGCGTTGGAGGAGAACCACTTCTCGCCCTCGATCTCCCATTCGTCTTCGCCCTTGTCATTCTTGACGATTGTCGCCTTGCAGATGAATTCGCCCGGATCGGCGCCGCCCTGCGGCTCGGTCATCGAGAAGCACGAGACGATTTCCTGCTCCATGAGCGGGCCCAGGAAGCGCTGCTTCTGCTCGGGCGTGCCGAACAGGGCGAGGATCTCGGCGTTGCCGGTATCGGGGGCGGCGGTGCCGAAAATGGTCGGTGCCCAGCGCGAACGGCCGATGATCTCGTTCATCAGCGCCAGCTTGACCTGGCCATAGCCCGGGCCGCCGAGGTTGGGACCGAGGTGGCAGGCCCAAAGACCCTGCGCCTTCACCTGCGCCTGCAGCGGCTTCAGGTGATTGCGCGAGGGCTTGTGCGAGGTGTCGTAGGTGTAGCGGATATCCGGCCACAGCAGGTCCATCGTCTCGCATTCGTCGCGGACGAACTTGTCCATCCAGTCGAGCTTGGCCTGGAATTCGGGTTCAACGGAAAAGTCGATCATGACATCCTCCTGATTTCTGCTGCTGTTTCCTGAAACACGTTTTCGACGATCCGCGAGAAGAAGCGGCCGACGTCCTTGGACAGAATGCCCGCCTCCGCCTGCGCCACCTTGTACTCAAGCAGGCAGCCCGACTTGAACCGCGCCATGATAGAGAACCACCTGCAGTCCGCGATCGAACGGCCGGTGCCGGCGCAATAATAGCGCTGCAGTTCCTGCTTGGTCGGGAAATGCGCGGGGTTGTTGAGCGCGGTCGGGAATTCCTTCTCCGGAAATTCCTCGTCGCGCATGCCGCCGGTGAACCAGGCGAGGTCGATCATCGGATCGCCGATCGTCGAAAGCTCCCAGTCGATCATGGCGGCGAGCCGCGCCGGCGGGCCCCACTTGAACATCATGTTGGGCGTGCCGACGTCGCCATGGATGATGCCGCGCACTTCCTCGGGCAGGGTGGAATTGCGCAGCCAGTCCTCGGTCTCGGCATAGCCCGCAAGCTCGCGCTTGGCGTAGCCCTTGTACTTCTCCGGATAGGAGGCGAGCTGCCCGGCCCAGCGATCGACCTGCCGCTCAAGGAACTTGCCCGGCTTGCCGTAGTCGCCAAGCCCGATCGCCTCATAGTCGACATTGGCCAGCGCAATCAGCCCATCGAGGATTGCGAAGGGGATGCCGTATTCATAGGGCATCTTGTCGAACGGCGGCTCGTTCCAGATCTTCTCGTCGCGCAGGTTCGGCGCCCAGCCGTCGACTTTTTCCATGACATAGAACGGCGCGCCGGCCACCGAGACATCGTCGCAGGCACCATAGCAGACGGGGTGCGGCACGTCGGTCTGGTTGAGCGCGGTGAGCACGCGCGCCTCGCGCAGCACGCCCTTTTCGGCGCCCGGCGGCGGCACTTCGGGCGGGCGGCGCATGACCATCGGCTTTTCGCCGCGATCGAGCGTCAACACCACGTTGGAAGTGCCGCCCGAGAGCAGAGAGGTCTTGAGCGGACCCTTGCCCAGCTCGGGCACATTGGCGTCGAGCCATGCGGTCAGCGGGCCCACCGGGGCCAGTTTATCGAGATCGGCGTCCACTTCCTCTCCTCTCAATCCATTCCGCGCAATTGCGCTTCGAGCTGCTTGCGCACGGCGCGCACGGCCTGCGTCGCCTCGCGCACGATGTCCGCCTGTTCCTTCGGGCAAAGCCGGGCCGCCAGCGCATCGGCGCGGGCATCGATCTCGCGCTTGACGGCAAGCCCCTGCTCCGTCGCCCGCAGCAGCACGGCGCGCTTGTGATCCGGGTTCGGCACGGCCTCGATCAGCCCGGCCTCGATCAGCGAATTGGCCGCGCGCTGAACGATCTGGCGCGGCTGGCCGTAAGACCGGCCGATCTGCGGCACTGTCGGCGGATGGTCCGCCTCGACCACGGCATTGAGTACCGACTGCTCGGAATCGCCCAGCCCTTCCGGCCGGCGAGCGCCGGCAAACAGGCTCTTCATCCGCCCGTTGAGGCGGATCAGCTCGTCCGAGAGGCCCACCAGCGGGTGCCGCGAATCGAATTTGCCGTGCATGAAACGAACGTGTCAGTTTGACATGATCGTGTCAATTAGAACTCAGTGCCCCCGGTGCGGTGTCAGCGTGATGCCCCAACGGATCGCCGCCGCCCGCAAGGCGAAGCCCAGCACGAAGCCGCAGGCCGCCGGCCAGGGCGCGGCAAGGCCCAGGCTGGCCAGGGCAACGAACACAGCGGCTGCCACCACAGCCGCCGTCACATAGAGCTCATGCCGCAACAGGATCGAGGGCACGCCCGCGGTGATGTCGCGGATCACGCCGCCAAGGCACGCCGTGATCACGCCCGCCGCCGCTGCCGGAATCGGCGGAATGCCGAATTGCATGGCCTTGCCCGCGCCATAGACCGAATAGGCGGCCAGCCCCGCCGCGTCGAACCAGTCCAGCGCGCGCTCCGGCCACCAGCGCAGGGGGATCACCCAGGTCGCCGCGGCAATCGCCACGCACAGGATCACCGGCACCGCCCCCTGCATCCAGAAGATCGGCGCGCCGATGAGGATATCGCGCAAGGTGCCGCCGCCGGTCGCGGTGATCAGCGCGAAAAAGCAGGCGCCGACGAAGTCCAGCCGCTTGCGCGCGGCCATGAGCGCGCCCGAGGCAGCGAATACCGCCAGCCCGGCCATGTCGAGCAACGGGAAGAGGGTTTGGAATGGAAGATTCATCCGGTCGGCGTTTACACTGACGAGGCGGCAGCCGGAAGGGTGGCGATGCAGGTCGGGGGTTTGGCGGCCCGGTTGTCAGTCGTTCCCGACATGATAAAATTCCGAAAACTTTGTGTAGCCAACTATCCCGCAAGCCCTGGCCCTGCTCAATTCCCGCCTGGCATTTCCGGGTTACGCGAAAGGACCAGAGAAGACCACCGCCAAATTCGGCGTAAAACGCTGAAACCAACGCGATGGCGCAGCTGCCGATCGGATTCCACAGCGTTGAAGCCGGTTGATGACCAAATTCAGGCTGGCATCGAAAGCCCGAGCGCGGGGATCGGTGCCCATCTTGTCTTGGTACCAGACTCCTCCATCGGCGAGCGATGCGTAGACATTCCAATAAGCTCTGCACCCCTCCAGAGTGGTCCAGCAAGCCCGCTCGAGACTGCTCACGCCCGAAGTCTCAGTGGTCGAACCGGAAGAATTTGCCGCACTCGCTGTCAACAGCGAAAGCGCCGCCAACCCACGTAAAAGCAACCGGTTTCCCATGCCTCAGATCACCCCTACCCCGTTCCCGTAGATCTTGCGCAACTCATGTTTCGCCAGCTTCCCGGAAGGTATCCGCGGCAGTTCCTCGACGAACTCGTAGCTCCTTGGCTGCGTCACCTTCGAAATCCGCGTGCTCACCCAATCGCGCAATTCGGCCTCCAGTTCCGGCCCGGCCTCGGCCCAGTCCCTCGGCTGCACCACGGCCTTCACCTGCTCGCCGTACTCCGCATCGGGCACGCCGATCACCGCGACGTCGAGCACCCTGGGGTGCATGATCAGGCAATCTTCGATGGCTTGCGGATAGATGTTCACTCCGCCCGAGATGATCATGAAGTCCTTTCGGTCGGTGAGGAACAGGTAGCCGTCCGCATCCAGCCGGCCGATGTCGCCGACGGTGAACCAGTTGTCATGGCGGGGATGGCGCGCGCGCCTGGCCTTTTCGGGATCGTTCAAGTAGCTGACGTCGCGCCCCTGCGGCACTTCGAAATAGATCAGCCCCGCCTCGTCGGGCGGCAGCACGTTCCCCTCCTCGTCGCAGATGTGGATCGGGCCCATGGCCGGCTTGCCGACCGATCCGGGCTTGCGCAGCCATTCCTCGGACGAAATTCCGGTGACGCCGACGCCTTCGGTGCTGGCGTAATATTCGAAAATGATCGGCCCGAGCCAGTCGATCATCTGCCGCTTGATCCCCACCGGGCACGGCGCGGCGGCGTGAGTCACCTGCTTGAGCGAAGAGAGGTCGTACTTGCGGCGCACCTCCTCGGGCAGCGCCAGCATGCGCACGAACATGGTCGGCACGAAATGGGCGTTGTTGACCTTGTACTTCTCGATCGCCGCCAGCACGCCCTCGGCATCGAACTTGCGCATGGTGACATTGGTGCCGCCAAGGCGCTGGGGCACGACCATGCAGCTTAGCGGCATGCCGTGATAGAGCGGCCCGGCGTTCAACATGACGAGGGGATCGAACTCCTTCATCAGCTCGGCGCTGCCGCCTTCGAGCGCGTTGAACTCGTCGATCGGCCCAGGGGTGAATGGCAGGACAATTCCCTTGGGCCGCCCGGTGGTGCCGCTCGAATAGATCATGTGGAAGCCGCTGATCTCGTCCGGCACCGGGCTGGGTGGCATGGCGGCCATGGCCTCGGCCAGCGGCTTGGCCCCGGCGATCGGCTCATCGCCGGCATGGAAGATGTGCTCCACCGTCGGGATCAGCTCCGCCCGTCCCGCCGCCAGCGCCCGCGGCGTTTCGCCCAGCGAGGCCGAGAGCACCAGCACTCTGGCACCGGAATCGCCGATGATATAGGCCGCCTCGGCCGGCTTGAGATGCGTGGAAAGCAGCGTGACGAACAGCCCGCAGCGCGTCGTGCCCCAGTAGACCTGGGAGAAGTCGGGCGAATTGCGCATCATCACGGCAATGCGGTCGCCCGGCTTCAGACCCAGGCTGCGCAGCAATTGCGCAAAACGGTTCGATTCCTCGTCGAGCTCGCGATAGGTCAGGCTCTCGCCGGTATCGGCCAGCACCATCGCCAGGCCATCCGGATTGGTCCGGGCGTGAAACGACGGATGGTGTCCGGGCATGGCCCTGCCTCTCCCTTGCCGGCGTTGCGGCCTAGTAAACCCCGCCTTGTTGTTCGACGAAATCGCCCGGTTCGGCGGTCTGTTCCTGCGCGCTCTCGCGCGCCTCGGATGCCGCCTGGTTGCGCCGCCGGATTGCCGCGATCAGGGCATCACGCTTGCTTTCGAATTCGTCTTGCCGGGCATTGCGGTCAGCCTCGGTCTCGGCCTTGAAGGCTTCCCAGATCAGCGACGACCTGGCATCGCTTCCAGGATTGCCGCCGAACACGCGCTTGCCCGAAGTTCGGTCGATCCGCACCATGTGGACGTCCTTGGGCGCGACGAAGGGCAACCGGCTCCAGCGCGGCTTGGTGGCCTGCACCATCTCCTTGAAGATCGGCGCGGCAACGCGGCCGCCCTGGGCATAACCGCCCAGCGAGCGCGGCTGGTCGAAACCGAGATAGACGCCGCCCACGAACCGCTGCGATCCGCCGACGAACCAGACATTGGTCGGGCCGGTGGTCGTACCGGTCTTGCCGAACATCGGCAGTTGAAGATCCTTGAGAACCGTTGCCGTCCCGCGCGTAATGACGCCTTCGAGCATGTGCACGGTCTGATAGGCCGTGCGCGGGTCCATCACCTGCCGGCCGCGCGACGCCAGGCGCGGCATCGGCTTGCCGTCCCATTGCGCCATGTTGCATTGCGGACAGCGGCGGTTGTCGGCTCTCCAGATCACCTTGCCGTTGCGGTCCTGCACGTAGTCGATCACGGTTGCATCGAACTGCACGCCGTTGTTCGCCAAAGCCGCATAGGCATTGACCATCTGCCCGACCGTGGTGTCGCCCGCGCCCAGCGAGAAGGCGAGATAGGGCTCGTACTTGCCGATACCGACCCGCTCGAAGGTCTTGATCACATTGTCCATGCCCGCCTCGTCGGCGATGCGCACGGTCATCAGGTTGCGCGACTGTTCCAGGCCCCAGCGCATGGTGTGGTTGCCACTGCCGCCGCCGCCACCGAAATTGGAGAAGCACTTGCGGCCGCGCCCCTGCATCACGCAGAACGGGCCGTCGAGGATCTGGGTCGCCGGGGTCATGCCGAAGTCCAGCCCGGTGGAATAGACGAAGGGCTTGATCGTCGATCCCGGCTGGCGCATCGCCTGGGTCGCCCGGTTGAACGAGCCGAGGCCCGCGTCGAACCCGCCCTGCATCGCCAGTATCCGACCGGTCTGCGGGCTTTGCACCAGCATGCCGCCGGACACTTCGGGAATGATCTGGACCGCCCAGCTGTTCGATCCGTTCGGCGCCGCGGCGACCACATCGCCCGCCTTCAGGTTCTCGGGCAGCCCCGTCAGGCTGCCCTTGCGGCCATCGGCGAAACCGATGGTGGCCGCGCCGCCCTGCCGCTGCACGACCACGCCGACACGCCAGTCCTTGTAGGAGACAGACTTGTTCAGCGTCAGCAACTGGCTTTGCCACTTGTCGGGATCGAGATCGATGTGGGCGATCGGCCCCTTCCAGCCCTGCCCCCCATGATAGCGCAGCAGGCCGGCGCGCAGGGCGTTCTGCGTTGCCAACTGCATTTCCGGATCGAGCGAGGTGCGCACCCACAGCCCGCCCGAATAGATGCTGTTGGGTCCATCCTCGGCGCTTTCGCCGAACTTGTCGATCAACCGGCGGCGCACTTCCTCGACGTAATAGCCGACCGACGGATCATAGGCTTCGGCCCGGCGGGGAATCAGGCCGAGCGGCTGCGCCTTGGCAATTTCGGCCTGGCTGGCGGCGAGCCAGCCGTTCTTGACCATCTGGTCGATCACCCAGTTGCGCCGCTCGATCGCGTGGGCTTCCTGGCCGGGCCTGCCATAGCGTTCCGGCGCCTTGGGCAGGATCGCAAGGAAGGCGATTTCATGAAGCTGGAGTTCGCCCAGGTCCTTGCCGAAATAGGCGCGCGAGGCGGCCTGGACGCCGAAGCTCTGGCGCCCCAGCGGGATCTCGTTGAGGTAGAGCTCAAGGATCTGCTGCTTGTTCAGCACGCTTTCGATGCGCCTGGCGACGATCATTTCCTTGAGCTTGCGGCCCAGCGAATATTCGTTGCCGATCAGGATGTTCTTGGCGACCTGCTGGGTGATGGTCGATCCGCCCTTGGCCCGCTCATCGGAACCGATCTTGGTGACATAATCGATCACTGCGCCGGCAAGGCCAGTGTAATCGACGCCGCCGTGCGTCCAGAATGTCTTGTCCTCGGCCGAGAGGAAGGCATCGATCACGGGCTTGGGAAAATCGACGAAACGCAGCTGCACTCGCCGCTCGCGCGCATAGGAATAGACGATCTGCCCATCGATGCCGCGCACCATGGTGGGCAGCGGCGGCTGGTAGGTCAGCAGCTTGTCGGCCGAGGGAAGATTGCGCAGCAGCAGCGCCCAGACCAGCAGCCATCCCACGAGCAAGACGCCCAGGGAGTAGCCCATCAGCCTGAACCAGCGCTTGCCCCGCCAGTTCGCGCGGAACCAGGTTGTCAGGCCGCCGCCACTACGTCGGATGCGGAAACGACTGGTCTTCGGTGCAGCTTCGTCGGACATTGCCAGCGGCCTCTAGCACGGCGGGCGCGACCAGTGCCAGCCTGTTGCTACACCCCCTGTGAATGACGCGCGAAGAATAGCTTGATCGCCCTGGCCGTGGCCTGCGCGAAAGCCGCGCGACCGCCGGGCGAGGCCAGCCGGGCTGCGTCTTCATCGTTGCTGATATAACCGGTTTCGAACAGCACCGATGGCACGTCCGGGCTCTTGAGCACGACGAAGGCTGCCGACTGGATGGTGTCAAAGCGGAATCGCATCCGCGACGAGCCCTCGCGCACCAGCAGGCTCGCGAATTCCTGGGATCGCGCCGCGGTATCGCGCTGCGACAGGTCGAGCAGGATCGCCCCGACCGTATCGCTCTTGTCCTGCAGCCTTACGCCGCCAACCGAGTTCGCATCGTTCTCGCGGGCGGCATAGCGCTGGGCGATCTCGGTGGAGCCTTTCTCGGACAGGGTATAGACCGAGCCGCCCCGCGCATCGTTGCCTTCCTCGCTGTCGCAATGGACCGAGAGAAACAGGTCCGCCTTCAACTGCCGGGCAATGCCGGAGCGCTCTTCGAGGAACAGGAAACGGTCATCGTCGCGGGTCAGGGCCACGCGGATGCCGCCCTGCTTGAGCAATTCGTCGCGCAGGGCACGCGCCAGCATCAGGGTTATCTGCTTTTCCCTGACTGAACCGGTCCCGGCCCCGGGATCGTGACCGCCATGGCCGGCGTCGATCACCACCAGCGGTCGGCTGGCATCGGGCGGCCCCTTGATCTCGGGCAGGCCAATCGCCCGCGCGGCTTGCGGCAGTTCGATGCGCAGCACATATTTGTCGCCCCTGCCCGGTGCGCCGAACAGGCGATCCGCCGCCACCATCGTGGCGAAAACCGCGATCGGCGCGAAAATGATCAGCGCATATTGCCAAAGGCGTTGCATGGCCGGATTGCTTAGGCAGCCCCGTGACTTGCCGCAATGGCCGGGCCGGCTTGTTCCACATTGATCGGCAAGGCGAAAATCGAAGCGCAGCTTGCCGTTCTTGCAGAGCGGTGCTAGAAACTCGCGCTCCGGCGCAAAGCCTGCCCCGGTCTCCCTGGCTGCCAATCCCGATCCTTCGGACCGGCTTGCCCTTTCGGGATGACCGGCGGCAATCGCGACGGACAGAATCCGGAAGCCAAATACCGGATCAACAGGTTGATGCAGAATATGAGAATTCGTCTGTCGTTCCACCCGCTGTCGCCCCCTGGGGCGCGGGCAGGCTGGGCGGCATCGTTCGCGCGCAAGGTTTCGCCGCGCTTTGTCATGCCTGCAGACACGAACCCGAACACCCCGGCGCCCAAGCGCCAGGGATCAAACCACAGGTTTGCCGCAAGCGGCGGCGGAGCCAAGGCTCCCGCCCTCTCCCGCGGCTTCACTACAACAGATCGCGCCTTGCCCATGGAACCGGGTTCGCCCGTCGCTTCCGTGCCCCGGCGCGCATGGAGATACCATAATGACAACGCGCATGCTTATCGATGCGCGCCACCAGGAAGAGACCCGGGTGGCGGTCCTCAAGGGCAACCGTATTGAGGAATTCGACTTTGAATCTGCCGATCACAAGCAGATCAAGGGTAATATCTATCTCGCCAAGGTAACACGGGTAGAACCGTCGCTGCAGGCGGCTTTCGTCGATTTCGGCGGCAATCGCCACGGCTTCCTCGCCTTCAGCGAAATCCATCCGGACTATTACCAGATCCCGAAGGAAGACCGCGAGGCGCTGCTGGCAGAAGAAGCGGCCCATGCCGAGGAAGAGGCCGCGCTCCGCGCCGCTGAGGACGCCGAGGACGACTATGGCGAAAGCGCGCTCGACCGCATCGGCGACCATGACCACTCCGAGGACATGGGCGGCGGCATCACCGAAGTCGATTCCGACGAAATGGACCAGGTCGCCACCATCGAGGGCGGCCATGTCGAGAACGGCTTCGACGACGATGCCGGCGACGAGGAAGAAGCGGAAGCCCGCGAAGCCGTGGAAGACGGCGCCGAGCGCGACGACGACGGTGAGGAAAGCAGCGACGAGGAAGGCCGCCCGCGCCGTGGCCGCCGCCGCCAGGGCGGTCGCGGCCGCTCCAAGGAAGCCGACGAACTGCGCGCCAAGCGCATGGCGCTGCGCCGCCGCTACAAGATCCAGGATGTCATCCACCGGCGCCAGGTGCTGCTGGTCCAGGTCGTAAAGGAAGAGCGCGGCAACAAGGGCGCGGCGCTGACCACCTATCTCAGCCTTGCCGGCCGCTATTGCGTGCTGATGCCCAATTCGAGCCACGGCGGCGGCATCAGCCGCAAGATCAGCTCCACCTCCGACCGCAAGCGGCTCAAGAGCATCATCGCCGAACTGGGCCTGCCCCGCACCATGGGCTGCATCGTGCGCACCGCCGGGCTGCAGCGCACCAAGACCGAGATCAAGCGTGACTTCGACTATCTCGCCCGACTGTGGGACGAGATCCGCGAGAACCCGCTCAAGAGCGCGGCCCCCGCGCTGATCCATTCGGACAGCGCCCTGATCAAGCGCGCCATCCGCGACATCTACAACCGCGACATCGAAGACGTCATCGTCGAGGGCGAGCATGGCTATCGCGCCGCGCGAGATTTCATGAAGCTGTTGATGCCAAGCCACGCCAAGCGGGTGAAGGCCTATTCCGACCCGGTTCCGCTTTACCAGCGGTTCGGCGCGGAAGACCAGCTATCGGCCATGTACGATCCGGTCGTGCAGCTCAAATCGGGCGGCTACATCGTCATCAACCCGACCGAGGCGCTGGTTTCGATCGACATCAACTCGGGCCGTTCGACCAAGGAATACGGCATCGAGGCGACCGCGCTCAACACCAACCTCGAAGCCGCGCGCGAGATCGCCCGCCAGTTGCGCCTGCGCGACATGGCAGGCCTCGTCGTCATCGACTTCATCGACATGGAATACGGCTCGAACGTCCGCAAGGTCGAGAAGGCAATGAAGGACGCGCTCAAGAACGACCGGGCGCGCATCCAGGTCGGCCGGATTTCCAGCTTCGGCCTGATGGAAATGAGCCGCCAGCGCCTGCGCACCGGCGTGCTCGAGGCGACCACCCGCACCTGCCCGCACTGCGACGGCTCGGGCCTGGTCCGCACCGCCAGCTCCGCCGCGCTCTCCGCGCTGCGTCTGATCGAAGACGAGGCGGCGCGCGGCCGCGGCAGCGTGATCTCGCTGTTCGCCAGCACCGAGGCGACCATCTACCTGCTCAACGCCAAGCGCGCCGATCTCGGCGAGATCGAGCAACTCTATGGCGTGCGGGTCGAAGTCATTCCCGAAGGTGAGGACGAAGGCGCCAAGATGCGCGTCGGTTCTTCCGGCCCGCCGCCCTCGGCCGCACCCCGGTTCGAGCCCATCGTCATCGAGGAAGACGACGACGATCTCGAAGTGGAGGAAGATTTCGACGAGGGCGAAGCCGATGCCGCGTCCGACGAGGACGAGGGCGGCCGCCGTTCGCGCAAGCGCCGCCGCCGTGGCGGCAGGGGCCGCGACCGCGATCGCGGCAGCCGCGAGGCCAGCGAAGGTGAAGCGCAGGACGACGAATCCGGCGATGAGGACGCCTCGGGCGAAGCGGATGAAGCACGCGATGGCGCCGAGGACGACGAAGGCACCCGCAAGCGCCGCCGCCGTCGCCGACGTGGCGGACGCGGCCGCAATCGGGGCGAAGGCGAAGCGGAAGATGCAGCGCTGACCGGCGACGGCGATCAGAACGCCGTAGCAGAGGTTGCCGAGGTCGAAGCCGAAGCGCCTGCCGAGCCCGCTCCGGTCGAGGAGGCCGCACCCAAGAAGCGCACGCGCCGCAAGAAGGCCGAAGCCGAGCCCGCCGAGGAGGCGCAAGCCGCTGCCGAGCCAGTGGCCGCCGAAGCGCCCGAACCGGTCGAGGAAGAGGCCCCCAAGAAGCGCACTCGCCGCAAGAAGGCCGAGGCCGCTCCCGCAGAGGAGGCCGAAGCTGCCCCCGCCGCGGAAGAAGCCCCCGCTGTGGAAGAAGCCCCCGCCAAGCCTGTGCGCAGCCGCCGCAAGAAGGCCGAGGCTCCGGCGCCGGAAGCCGAGCCGGTTGCAACCGAGGAGGCAGCCGCCTCGCCGGTTTCAT
>JAYRPK010000094.1:0-10772 GCA_041911195.1 Novosphingobium sp.
GCAACCGCTGCCCCAGCCACTGCCCAATCCGCTGCCGCTGCCCAACCCGTTGCCAATCCCAAATCCCTGGCCGATCCCATGGCCGTTCAATCGCTGCGGAGCGGTTTCGGGCAAGTACACGCTGAAAATGGTATTGCCGCCTATTCCGATCCCTGCACCGGCAGGTCCGGGCGGGTCGCCCGTGCCGATCTTCCCGATCACCTCGCTGGCAATGACAGTGCGTGTCGACGTCGACCGCTTCTTCCCCCAGCACCGGATATCGGTGGAAATGTTCCGCCTGTTCCCGCGCAGTTCGGCCCACGTCATCGCCGAAGTCACTTCCGATGTCTGCGTCGGCTTCAATAACCGCAGGATCGAGGCCGATGTGACCTATCGCGACGGCTCGGCGACCTTGTTCCCGTGGACCAAGCTGGTGTTCCAGGCCCGCCGGGCAGGCGGCATCGCCTATGGCGCATGGACGCTTTCGGTGAGCGGCGGCGGCGTTGCCGCGCGCAGCTATGACCTGCAATTCGTCTCGCAATATTTCGACCCGGTCGAATTCGAAGTGGATTGCGTCGCCAATGCCGGCACGCCGGTCACGTCTCACGCCACAGGCTCGCACCCCAATCGCCCGGCCGGCCTGCCAAGCGAGACGCTGACGCTGGCGACGATCTATCAGCGCGCCGGATTCGACGCGACGATGTCGCCCAACGCAAACGTCATTCCAACCGCCGATGCCGGCGCCAACGGCACCTGGTCGGACCAGGAAATGCACAATGCCATGGTGGCCTACTGGTCGCGCTTCGCCAACCTGCCGAAATGGGCGCTATGGGTGCTCTATGCCGCCCGGCATGACATGGGCCGGGGTCTGGGCGGCATCATGTTCGACGATATCGGCCCCAACCACCGGCAAGGCACGGCGATTTTCCGCGACAGCTTCATCCAGGACGTACCGTCCGGCGATGCGGCTCCGGCGGCCTGGCGCAACCGCATGGAGTTCTGGACCGCGACCCACGAAATGGGCCATGCCTTCAATCTGGCGCACAGTTGGCAAAAGGCGCTGGGTACGCCGTGGATCCCGCTCGCCAACGAACCTGAAGCCCGCAGCTTCATGAACTATCCGTACAATGTGTCCGGCGGGCAGGCGAGTTTCTTCAGCAACTTCGCCTTCCGCTTTTCCGACAGCGAGCTGGTCTTCCTGCGCCATGCGCCGCGCCGGTTCGTCCAGATGGGCAATTCGGAGTGGTTCGTGAACCACAATTTCGAGGAACCGTCCGCCCTCGCGGCACAACCAGACTGGCGCCTGGAAATCCGGCCCAATCGCGATCTCAACAGCTTCGCCTTCATGGAGCCGGTCAAGATCGAGCTCAAGCTGACCAATACCGGTTCGGGCAAGGCCTCGCTCGATCGCGACATTGTCTCGGATGGGAAGCACATCAGCATGGTCGTTTGCCGCGAGGGTGGCTCCGCCCGGCTGTGGCGGCCGATGATAACGCGCTGCGAGAACGAGGATCCGGCGGAACTGAAGCCGGGCGAATCGCTGTATGGCAGCCATTTCGCCGGCGCATCGACCAGCGGCTGGCTGATCGACGAGCCGGGCTTCTACAAGCTGCAGGCGGCGGTCGATGTCGGCGGTACGATTGTCGTCTCCAACGTGCTGCGTCTCTTTGTCGCGCCACCGCAGAGCGATGCCGAATCCAGGCTCGCGCCCGATTACTTCACCGAGGATGTCGCCCGGGTCATCGCGTTCGAAGGTTCGCCTTCTTTGGCCAGGGCGACAGACACCCTGCGCGAAGTCGAAGCGAGGCTCGGCACCGCGCCGGCCGCTCTCCATGCGGGGGTCGCCCTGTCGTCTCCCTTGCTGCGCGATTTCAAGCAGCTGGTGATCGATGGCGATGGCAAGGCGATGAAGATCGAGAGCTCGCCTGCCAAGGTCGCCGAGGCAGCCAAGGCGCAGCAAAAGGTCCTGCTCGAGGCGCCACAGCAGAGTGCCCAGACTTTTGGCCACATAGACTACTTCGGCGCGCTCGATCGACTGGTCGATGCACTCAAGGCCGCTAACGACGAGAAGACCGCGAAGTCAGTGCTGGAAAGCTCGCTCGCCACGATGAAGGAGCGCGGCGTGATCGAAACCGTCGTCGCTGCCACGGAGCGCAAGATCCGGCGGCTCGGCTGAGCGATCCCGCCGGCATGACTTGCATGGGCGAGGCCTTTGCCTCGCCCATTTTTTCGCGGGGTACGGTCCTGCTCGGCCGATCTCTATTCACTGGCCCTTAATCGGCGTCCGCCCTATACCCCCGCTCCATGCGCCCCCTCTCCCGTTTTGTTCGCCCGCTTGCCGCTTTTGTACCACTCTTGCTGCTTGCCGCGCAGCCGGCGCCGGCCAAGCCGACTCCCGCTCGGCCGACAGCCGCAGCGGCGGCCGATCAGAAGGATTCGTGGCTCTATCGCGGCAGCGACATTCCGCCGGACCGGGAATGGGTCTTCGGCGAACTGCCCAATGGCCTGCGCTATGCCGTGCGCCGCAACGGGGTGCCACCGGGCCAGGTTTCGATCCGCATCCGCATCGATGCCGGCTCGCTCTACGAAAAGGACAGCGAGCGCGGCTTTGCCCACTTGCTCGAGCATCTGGTGTTCCGCCAGTCGAAGTATCTCGGCGAGGCGCAGGCGATCCCCACTTGGCAGCGGCTGGGTGCGACTTTCGGCAGCGACACCAATGCAGAGACCACGCCGACCCACACCGTGTTCAAGCTCGACCTGCCGGAAGCCACCGCCACGGGGCTCGATGAAAGCTTCAAGCTGCTGTCAGGCATGATGGCGGCGCCGACTCTGTCGGAAGCCAACATCCGCACCGAAGTGCCCATCGTGCTGGCCGAGATGCGCGAACGCGGCGGCGCCGCGCAGCGCGTGCAGGAAGCGATGCAGCAGACGCTCTATGCCGGGCAGCCGCTGGCCGAACGCATGCCGATCGGCACGGTCGAGACCCTCAACGGCGCGCATCAGGAAGCCGTCCGGGCATTCCATACTCGCTGGTACCGTCCGGAGAACGCAGTCGTAGTGGTGGCCGGCGATGCCGATCCGGCCATGCTGGCGGGGTTGGTGCGCAAATGGTTTTCGGACTGGAAGGGCACGGGCCCGCGTGTGCCGCAGCCCAGCTTCGGCGATCCGGTGGCGCCCGCCGGGTCCGATGGCCAGGTTCCGGCGGACGGTACGCGCGTTCTGGTCGAGCCCGACCTGCCGCGCGGCATCACCTATGCGATGCTCAGGCCGTGGCGGCAGATCACCGACAACATTGCCTACAACCAGGGTCTGATGATCGATTCGCTGGCTACGGCGATCATCAACCGCCGGCTCGAAGCCAGGGCGCGGGCGGGCGGAAGCTACCTGCGCGCGCAGGTTCAGCAGGACGATGTCAGCCGCTCGGTCGACGGCACTTTCGTCGCGATCACGCCCTTGGGCGAAGACTGGAAGGCGGCCCTGCACGATGTCCGCGCGGTGATCGCCGATGCCCTGTCCAGCCCGCCCAGCCAGGACGAGATCGACCGCGAGGCCGCGGAAATGGACATTGCCTTCCAGGTGCCGGTCGAACAGCAGCGGCTGCTGGCCGGCTCAAAGGTCGCCGATGACCTGGTGACGGCCGTGGATATTCGCGAAACCGTTGCCGCGCCCGACGATGTCCTGCGGATCTTCCGCAGTTCCAAGTCAATGTTTACGCCCCAGGCCGTGCAGGAGCACACCCGCAAGCTGTTCAACGGCACGGTGACCAGGGCGATCCTGCTCACGCCCAAGCGCGGCGAGGCCGATGCCGGCGCGCTGCGCCAGGCGATGCTGGCGCCAGTCACGCCCGATGGCAGCGTGCGGCTCGCTTCCGGGCCGATCAAGTTCGACGACCTGCCGCCGATCGGTGCGCCGGGCAAGGTGACCGGCCTGACGCCCACCGGGCTGCTCGATATCGAGCAGGTCGATTTCGAAAATGGCGTCAAGGCGCTGATCTGGCCGGTGCGTGACGAGCCGGGGCGGCTGACGGTCAAGGTCCGTTTCGGCGGCGGGTATCGCAGCTTCGCCTCGGGAGATGCGCCCTATATCGCGCTGGGCGACATGGCGCTGGTCGGCTCCGGCCAGGGCAAGCTGGGCCAGGAAGAGCTCGACCGGATCTCCACCGGGCGCAAGATGGGCTTCGAATTCAAGATCGAGGACGCCTCGTTCGAATTTTCCGCCGATACCCGTGAGGCGGACCTTGCCGACCAGCTCTATCTCTTCGCCGATAAGTTCGCGCATCCGCGCTGGGACGCCAACCCGGTGCTGCGCGCCAAGGCGGCGGCGCGGCTGCAATACGAAGCCTACCAGACCTCGCCCCAGGGCGTGCTCGAGCGTGACCTGCGCTATCTCCAGCGCGATCGCGATCCGCGCTTCCACACCCCGACCCCGGGTGAAATCGACAAGGCGACTCCCGATGGCTTCCGCCAGGTGTGGCAGCAAGCTTTGGCTTCGGGCCCGATCGAAGTGCAGCTCTATGGCGATTTCGATCGCAATGCGGCGATCGCCGCGCTGCAGCGCACCTTTGGCGCGCTCAAGCCGCGGCCGCCGCTGCCGGCCAATGCCGCCCCCGCCACTGCGCATTTCCCGGCGGCCAATGCCGTGCCGATGGTGGTGACGCACCGGGGTGACGCCAACCAGTCGGCGGCGGTAATTGCCTGGCCGACCGGCGGCGGCGTGGCCGGCATCCGTGAATCGCGGCAGCTCGAAATCCTCACCCAGCTGTTCACCAACCGCCTGCTCGATCGCATGCGCGAAAAGCTGGGCGCCAGCTATGCGCCGCAAGTGGTGTCCGAATGGCCGCTCGATCTCGACAATGGCGGGGCGATCACCGCCTATGCCCAGTTGCAGCCCGGCGCGGTGCCTGAATTCTTCGCCACGGCGCAGGAAATCGCCGCCGATCTTGCCGCAAGGCCGGTAAGCGCCGACGAGCTTGCCCGGGTAACTGAACCGTTGCGCCAGCAAGTGACTCGCGCCGCGACCAGTTCGGCCTTCTTCATGAACCAGCTGGAAGGCGCGACCGCGCAGCCCGAGCGCTTCGCCGCACTGCGCACTTTGCTTGCCGATTACACCCAGACCACGCCGCAGGCGATGCAGGCCATGGCCCAGCGCTATTTCGCATCCGGCAAGGCCTGGCGGCTGGCGGTGCTGCCCGAGGGGCAGAAGCTGGCGGAGACCCGTCCGGCAAGGTGAGCCCCCTCCCACACGCGGGAGGGGAGTCTGCGGCTTTGCAAATCCGGCAAAGCGGGGCTAAGGGCCGCCGCTTCACATAACGGATTTCCCTGGATTCACTCATGGCTACCAATTGGACACCCGAAGGCTGGCGCGCGCAGGAAGCGCGGCACTTGCCGGTTTACGAGAGCGACGAGGAACTGGGCGCGGTCGCCCGGACGCTGACTACCTATCCGCCGCTGGTTTTCGCCGGCGAGGCACGGGCGCTCAAGGCCGACCTCGCCGAAGTGGCGGCGGGCAAGGGTTTCCTGCTCCAGGGTGGCGACTGCGCCGAAAGCTTTGCCGAGTTCCACCCCAACAACATCCGCGACACCTTCCGCGTGCTGCTGCAGATGGCGGTCGTCCTGACTTTCGCCAGCAAGCAGCCGGTGGTGAAGGTCGGCCGCATGGCGGGCCAGTTCGCCAAGCCGCGCTCCGCTCCGACCGAGACCATCGGCGGCCAGGAACTGCCGAGCTATTTCGGCGACATCATCAATGGCATCGAGGGCACTGCCGAAGCCCGCCGCAACGATCCGCAGCGGATGATCCAGGCCTACCTGCAGTCGGCCGCGACGCTCAACCTGCTGCGTGCCTTCTCGACCGGCGGCTATGCCAACCTGCGCCAGGTCCACAAGTGGACGCTGGATCACATCGGCCGCAGCCCCTGGGCCAAGAAGTTCCGCGAGACCGCAGACCGAATCGGCGAGGCCATGGACTTCATGGCCGCCTGCGGCGTCGATCCCGAGACCGTGCCGCAGCTCCAGGGGACCAGCTTCTACACCAGCCACGAGGCGCTGCTGCTGCCCTATGAGCAGGCGCTGACCCGCAAGGATTCGCTGACCGGCGACTGGTACGATTGCTCCGCGCACATGCTGTGGATCGGCGACCGCACCCGCTTCGAGGGCTCGGCCCATGTCGAGTTCCTGCGCGGCGTCGGCAATCCGATCGGCATGAAGTGCGGCCCCAGCCTGGAGCCCGACGCGCTGCTGAAGATGCTCGACACGCTGAACCCGGCGCGCGAGGCCGGCCGCATGACCCTGATCAGCCGCTTCGGCCACGACAAGGTGGAAGAGGGCCTGCCCAAGCTGGTCCGCGCGGTGAAGCGCGAAGGTCATCCGGTGGTCTGGTCCTGCGATCCGATGCACGGCAACGTCATCAAGAGCGCCTCGGGCTTCAAGACCCGCCCGTTCGAGCGCATCCTGGCCGAAGTGAAGGGCTTCTTCGCCGTCCACCGCGCCGAAGGGACTCACGCGGGCGGCATCCATATCGAGATGACCGGGCAGGACGTTACCGAGTGCACTGGCGGCGCTGTCGCCATCACCGACGAGGCACTGGCCGACCGCTACCACACCCACTGCGACCCGCGGCTCAACGCGGCGCAGTCGATCGAGCTGGCCTTCCTCCTGGCCGACATGCTCAACCTGGAAGCGACCGAGCGGGCGAAGCAGGCGGCCTGATCGCAAGACGCGGCGAAGGGGAGACGGGTGTCTCCCCGTTTCTCGGAACCGCGCCTTATTCCCCCTTCAGCCTGTCCGCCATCAGCGCGTTGAACGCATGGCCGACGCGCAGCACGCCGGCGTCGAACGCCTGGCGATCGACGACGAAGGCATAGTCGCTACGCAGGGCCGGCCAATCGCCGCCGCCCGGTTCGTCGAGCCCGATCGGTTCAATCCGACCCACCGATTCCGCCGCCAGCCGGAAGGTGTGTTCCTGCACATGTATGTTACACCAGCGCAGGTCCTGGGGCATGCCGTTCATCATGGCGGAGGCGAACATCAGCGCCGGATCGACGGCAATGCCCGTACCCTCGCCCAGTGGGCGGGAGGCAGGCGCACTGCGCGCCTTGGCGCCGGTCTGCGGCAGCGTGAAGGTGATTTCGGGAACGATCACCGCGGCAAAGTGGGCGCGGGCAAGATCGCGATAGGGGCGGGTTACCGCATCACGCTCCCAGTCGATCGCCTGGTCGTCGCTGGGCGCGGCCACGACGTAATCGATCGCGGTGCCGCTCTCGCTGTGTATCGGCAGGCCGTATCTGCCGCTGGCGCCTTTCCGCTCGAATTGCGCGGCATCGGCGCGGATATCCTCGAAAGTGAGCACTTTCGCGCCGCTGGCGCGCAATCTCGCGACGAAGTCGTCGTAAAGGCTCCGCGCCAGTTCCTGGAGCTGCCGTTTTTCCAGGCCTTCGACATAGATGCGCGGCTTGCCACGCTTGGATTGTTCTCCCGGCGTCAACCGGTTTCGCACCGAAACATGCAGGTAGAGGCTGGGCACGATATAGGTGCCTGCTGTGACGCATCGTTGCACCGATTGGAAATGCGCGCGCTCGGGATTGATCTCGAAGGGTTGCGCGTCCTGGCCCCCGGCAGGCAATGCCATGCCCGTTGCCGCCATGGCCGGCAGCAATTTTGCGGCAATGTTGCGTAGGTTAACGGTCATCGGGCGGCATCTGTAGCGAAACGATGGCCACCGGAAAACCGCCTCTGGCTAAGCGATTGCCATTTGCTGCGCGCGTGACACAATGCAGTCCAGTGCCGGGACAGGCGCGGGTGATACGAGGTGAGGCATGGGAGATGCGCGCGAAACGGCCGCCGCAGTGACGCCGGACCTGATCGAACAGTTCCGCATGCTGGGCTATGCCAAGGTTCCGGGCCTGCTCTCGCCCGCCTGGATGGCGATCATGCGCGAGGCGATGGTCGATATGGCCGCCGACAGTTTCGTCCACTTCGCGGCCATGCCCGGCAAGCGCGGCAACAAGGACATGCTGCACAAGTACCCGCTGTTCCGCCGCACCATGTTCGAATCGCCGATTGCCGCCACTGCCGCCGCGCTCGCCGGCTCGTGGACCATGCGCTATTACGAGGATGTGCTGGTCTATGTCGAGCAGGGCTGGGACGACCGGGGCGGCTGGCACCAGGACACGCCGACCTGGCCCCTGCAGGGCAGCCAGTTCGTCAACGTCTGGTTCACGCTGGAAAAGGTGCGGGCGGATAGCGGCGCGCTGCGGCTGGTGGCGGGATCTCACAAGGGACCGTTTTACGAGCCCGGCCACATCGGCGAGGACCGCCGCGAGGCCTTCGAGCAGGACCGCCACCTGTGGACCGGCGGCCGGTTTCCTGATGTGAATGCCGATCCGCAACGCTTTCCGGTGACCGTGATCGAGACCGATCCCGGCGATGTCGTCTTCTTCCACCCGACCTGCCTGCACCAGGGCTGGGGCAGGCCGGTGGACGGCCCGCGCCGGACGGTTACCGTGCGGCTGTTCGGCGACGATGTCGGCTGGCACCGCAAGCATTGCCTCTATCACGCCTGGATGCGCGACGCGCCCTGGGCCGACGGCGAAGTGCCGGACGATCCTAGGCTGCCGCTGGTGTGGGGAGGCCAGATGTAACGAGCCGCCGCTTTCACCTGTTCACTACCATGGAGGTCGCTACCATGTTTCACGGCAATGTCAGTCTGGAAATCGCCGAAGGTCTCAAGCTGCTCAAGAAGCGGATCGAGGCAGCACGCATTCCGCCGTCCAAGCTGGACGAAACGCTCAATATCGCGACATGGAATGTCCGCGAATTCGGCAAGAAGCGCCGCAGCGAGGCGGCGGTGCATTACATCGCCGAAGTGATCGGGCAGTTCGACTTGGTCGGCCTGGTCGAATTGCGCGATGACCTGACCGATCTCAATCGCGTCATGGCGATCCTCGGGCCCTATTGGGACGCGGTCTATTCGGACGCCATCCTCGACGGCGGCGGCAATCGCGAACGCATCTGTTATGTGTACGACAGCCGGACGGTGCGCTTCAACGGCATGGCCTGCGAGGCCAGCCCGCCGCGCACCAAGCAGGGCAGGGAATACATCAGCAAGCTCAGCTGGTGGCGCGCGCCCTATGTCGCCTCGTTCAAGTCGGGCAATTACGATTTCCTCGCCTTCACCACGCATGTGCGGTGGGGCGACAGTGAGGAGGCGCGCAAGGACGAAATCCAGGGCATAGCCGACTGGGTCAAGGCAAAGGCCAAGGAAAAGAACGCCGAGGACAAGGACATCATCGTCATGGGCGATTTCAACATTCCCAGCCGGCGCGATCCATTGTTCGCCGCCATCACTTCCGGGGGGCTGCAATTGCCCAAGGCGCTGCTGGACGACAGCTTCGGAACCAACCTCGCGCGCGACAAGCGGTATGACCAGATACTGCACATGCCCCGCTTTTCCGAGAATTTCACCAATGCCGGCGGCGTGCTCGATTACTATGCCAGCGATCACAAGCCGTTGTTTCCGGATCTCGACAAGTCCAGTTTCACCTATCAGATGTCGGATCACCTGCCGTTGTGGATCCAGATCAATACCGACATAGACGGCATGCTGCTCGAGCAGATCATCCAGCGCAAATCGCGTTAGTCCGTCCATGCCGCCCGCCCGCGTTGCGTAGTGGCGGCCTTGTGGCAGACTGGGCTTCATAATGAATCGGGAGAATGAAGAATGGACCTGGAAAAATACGGCCCCTGGGCCCTTGTCGTCGGCGGCTCCGAAGGCGTCGGCGCGGAATTCGCACGGCAACTGGCGGCGGATGGCTTCAAGCTGGTGCTGACCGCGCGCAAGCTGGAGCCGCTGGAGGAACTCAAGACTGAACTGGAGGCGAAGGGCGCACAAGTGCGGATCGTCTCGGCCGACCTCAAGAAGGCCGATGTACTCGATACGGTGCGCAAGGCGACCGACGATGTCGAGATCGGACTTCTGGTCTTCAACGCCGGGGCGAATGACACACGCGGCAATTTCGTCGATCTGCCCGCTGAAGTGACGGACGGGGTCATCGCCATCAATGTCCATGGCCACGCCAACTTCTCGCGCCACTATGGCAAGCTGATGTGCGATCGCGGGCGGGGCGGGATGATCCTGACCGGCTCGACCGGCGGCTATCTCGGTTCGCCTACCTTGGCGTCCTATTGCGCGGCCAAGGCCTTCGCCCGCGTCTTTGCCGAGGCGCTCTGGCTGGAATGCCAGCCGCTGGGCGTCGATGTGCTGCATCTCAACATCGGCTTCACCGCGACACCGGCCATGGCCCGGCTCGGCATGCCGATCGAGTTCGCCGAAAAGTGCGACGTGGTGGCGCGTCAGGGGCTGGAGCACATCAAGGACGGCCCGATCTGGATCGTCGACAGCCCGGGCAATGTCGAACACGCGCGCCAGGTCGCCGCTTTCGACGGACGCGGGGATCTTGTTCGCCAGCACGCCATTCCGCCGCGCGAGGATACCGCCAAGGCGGCGCAAGTACAGGCCGATATGGCGGCGGATGCCTGACTCCCGGCCGGCTGAGCAGCGCATCGCCGTCGTCGCCGGCGGTGGCTCGGGCATTGGCCAGGGCTGCGCGCTGCAGCTTGCCGCCGAGGGCTGGCATGTCGTTCTTGTCGGTCGCAATGCCGACAAGCTGGAGGCGACTGCAGCGCTGATCGCCGAAAAGGACGGCAGCGCCGAATACTTTGCCGCTGATGTGCGAGACTGGGACCGGCTGGGCGAACTTGCGGCAATGCTGGCTGAAAGCGGGCTGGACCTGCTGATCA
>JAYRPK010000095.1:0-13201 GCA_041911195.1 Novosphingobium sp.
TACCTCACCATGTCGGTGGCGCACATCAAGGGCGTTTCGGAAGAGACCACCACCGGCGTCCACCGGCTCTACCAGATCGCCAAGGACGGCAAGTTGCCTTTCCCGGCGATCAACGTGAACGATTCGGTCACCAAGTCGAAGTTCGACAACCTCTAAGGCTGCAAGGACTCGCTGGTCGACGCCATCCGCCGCGCGACCGACGTCATGCTGGCCGGCAAGGTCGCCTGCGTCGCCGGCTTCGGCGACGTCGGCAAGGGCTCGGCCGCTTCGCTGCGCCAGGGCGGCGCCCGCGTCATGGTCACCGAAATCGACCCGATCTGCGCGCTGCAGGCGGCTATGGAAGGCTATGAAGTGGTGACCATGGAAGAGGCAGTGAAGCGCTGCGATATCTTCGTCACCGCCACCGGCAACGAAGGCGTGATCACCGTCGATCACATGCGCGCGATGAAGCCGATGAGCATCGTCTGCAACATCGGCCACTTCGACAGCGAGATCCAGGTCGCCGGCCTCTCGAACTTCAAGTGGAGCGAAGTGAAGCCCGGCACCGACCTGGTCGAATTCCCCGATGGCAAGCAGATCATCCTGCTGGCCAAGGGCCGCCTGGTGAACCTGGGCTGCGCCACCGGCCATCCCAGCTTCGTCATGTCCTCCAGCTTCACCAACCAGACGCTGGCGCAGATCGAGCTGTTCACCAAGACCGCGCAGTACAAGAACGAAGTCTATGTCCTTCCCAAGCACCTCGACGAAAAGGTCGCGGCGCTGCACCTGGAAAAGCTGGGCGTGAAGCTGACCAAGCTGAGCCCCAAGCAGGCGGCATACATCGGCGTCGAGGTTCAGGGGCCGTTCAAGCCGGAACATTATCGCTATTGAGGCAAACTCGGGAGGAGAGGGGCAGGCCGATGCGATGGATGCCAGTTCTTCTCCCGCCCTTGCTGGCAGCGGCAGTGCCGGCTTTTGCCTGCTCGATCGCTCCTCCGAGACCCGGAGAGCGCTTGCCGAGCCAGGCCCAGGTTCTGCGCTCTGAACTGGCAAGATTCGATACCGTCGCCCAGGTGGAAGTCCTGCGCTCGGGCAGTGCAGGGGATCGCGTTCCCATTCGCGTGCTGCAGCCGCTGAAAGGCGGTGTCCGGGCAGGTGCCGTGCTGACTCTGGGCCGCGGTTATGGCTTCAATCCGCCGCCATGTGCTGCCATGATCATCCCACCGCGCGAATACTTCCGGCAGGGCGAGCGCCTCGTCATCGCCTTTCGTGCCGGCCAGCCGGAATTCAACCGCGTCAAGCAGGTCGACCTCGATTTGCTGGTGCGCAACCGCTGGATCGCGCCGGTTCGCGCCATGCCGTGACTTGGGCACGGCCTATGCCCAAGTTCTGCCCAATCAGGCTGCGCCAGCCATTGTAATCCGTCCCCTGTCCGCATAGCCAAGTTCCATGCTGTTTTCCCAGACCGCGCTGGTACTTGTCGGGCTGCTGCTTGGCGCCTGGACATTGGCTGCGCTGGTCATGATTCTGTCGATGCGCGCCAAGGAACGGCGGATGGAAGCGGGGCAGCGCAATGCCCGGCGGCTGGCGCGAATGGTGGACGAATCGCCGGCGCTGCCGCTGCTGGTGCGCAGCGACGGCCGGATCGAGGCACCGCCCAAGCTGGCCGGCTGGCTGGGGCTCGATGCCGTGCCGCAATTCCTCAGCGAGCTGGACGGCGGCGAACTGGATCATGGCGAAGGCGCACGCGCGGTTGGCCTCAGCAGCGAGCAACTGGCCGAGCTGTCCGAAGCGGTTCGCCGCACTCAAAAGACGGCAGCGCCGTTCCGCATGGTGGTGACTCCGCGCGGGTCCAAGCGCAGCCTCGCCCTGCGCAGTCACCTGGCCGATCCGCAGGTTTCCCCGGGCGGCGCGGCGCTGGTCTGGGTGTTCGATTTTTCCGACAGCGAAAGCGAACTGGTCAAGCTGCGTGCCGAGGCGGCGCGGGCGCGCGGCGATTCGGCAGCCCTGGCTTCGTTGATCGAGGCGGCGCCGATGCCAATGTGGTTTCGCCGGCCTGATGGGCGGCTGCAACAGGTCAATCACGCCTATGTCACGGCGGTCGGCGGCGAAAGTGCCGAAGCGGTCGTGGCGGCGGGGACCGAGCTGATCGAACCGCAGGACGGCCTGACGTCTATGCAGATAGCGCTCCAGGCAGCGCAAAAGGCCATGCCGATCGAGCGCATGGTGGCCCTGACCATTGCCGGGCAGCGCCGCACATTTCGCGTCAGCGACCTGCCGCTGGGCGATGAGGGCATTGCCGGTTACGCGGTCGATATCGAGGACATGGAAGTTCTCGCCCGCTCCTTCCGTTCGTTCCAGGAAGCGCAACGTTCGATTCTCGACCAGCTTACCGCGGGCGTCGCCCTGTTCGATGCCAGGCGGCAACTGACTTTCGCCAATCGCAATTTCCTGCGCATTTTCCAGCTTGCCACTGGCAATGTTCTCGATCCGCTACCGTTCGACCGCTGGTTGGACCTGGCTCGCAATGCCGCGCGGCTGCCGGAAGTTCGCGATTTCCCGGCCTGGCGGCGCGAGCGGGGCGATTGGTTCGCCGCCGAGGAAGCCGCCGAGGAAGCCTGGCCGCTGAGCGACGGGACCCATTTGCGCGTGGTCGCCTGCCCCATGCCCGAAGGCGGCCTGCTGCTGATCGCTGAGGACCGCACCGAGCAGCTTCAGCTATCCGCTGCCCGTGACACGCTGCTGCGCACCCGCACGGCGACATTCGACAGCCTGTATGAATCGGTGGCCGTTTTTGCCCCCGATGGCCGGCTGCAGACCTGGAACCGGCGCTTCGCCAGGGACTGGGGCCTGGAGAGCGAATTTCTCGACACCCATCCCAAGGTAGAGGACCTGCGCGAACGCATCGCCGAGCGGCTGGTCCGGCCGCAGACGGCCAAGGCAGTGGCAGACGCCATCCGCGCGGCTACGCTCGACCGCAAGCAGAGCGGGGGCCGCGCTGCGCTCGCCGATGGCCGGACGCTGCGCTATTCCGGGGTGCCGTTGCCCGATGGCAATGGTCTGCTGGCAGTGCTCGACATCACCGATTCGCAAAAGGCCGAGGCCGCGCTCAAGGAGCGCAATACCGCGCTGATCGAGGCCGATGCGATCAAGACCCGGTTCCTCGCCAACATGAGCTACGAATTCCGCACGCCGCTGACGACCATCGGCGGGTTCGCCGAACTTCTCCAGGCGGGCCTCGGCGGTGAGCTCAACGAGCAGGGCAAGGAATACGTCGGAGATATCCTGGCCTCGGTCGGCAGGTTGGGCGAGCAGATCGAAAGCGTGCTCGACCTGTCGCAGAGCGAGGCCGGCATGTTGCCGCTGGCGCGCGACGAGATCGAGCTGTTCCCGTTCGTTTCGCGCGTCGCGCAGGAGCGCACCGGCCGGATCGCCGATGCGGGTCTGACGCTGGACCTGCGCGGCGACAAGGTTTCAGGCAAGATCACCGGCGACGAGCGCCGCCTGGCGCGCGCGATCGGGCACTTGCTCGACAATGCGATTGTCGCGACTCCGCGCGGTGGGCGCATCCTCATGGAAGTATCGCGCGACAAACAGGGTGCGCGGATCGTCGTTTCGGACAACGGACAGGGCATGGATGCCGCCGCGCTTGCCCGCGCGCTGGGCGGATTGAAGGTCAGCGCCGATGGCAAGACCGTCGAGCGGCGCCAGGGCATCGGTCTGCCGCTCGCCCGCCAGCTCATCGAGGCGCATGGTGGCAGGATGGAAGTCCTGTCCGAGCCGGGGCAGGGGACGGCGGCGATCGTCGACCTGCCGTGAGGGTTGAACTGCCCGACATGGCAGCAACCGGGAGGTTCGGCGCCGCCATCGCGGATGTACTGCGGCCGGGCGATGTGGTCGCGCTTTCGGGCGGGCTGGGTGCTGGCAAGACGACGCTTGCGCGCGCGATCGTGGGCGCGCTGGGCTATGCCGGCGAAGTGCCGTCGCCCACCTTTTCGATCATCGAAGTCTATGATCCGCCCATGCTCCGGCTGCCGCTGGTCCATGCCGACTTTTATCGCCTGGCCAGCCCCGCCGAAATGGAGGAACTTGGTCTCGACGACTACCTGGCCGATGGCGCATTGATCGCCGAGTGGCCGGAAAAGGCCGGAGGATTTGCCCATGAGCCCGCCTGCCTGTCCATCCAGCTCGAAATTGCCGGAAAAGATGGCGAGGGCGGGCGGTTCGCCATTGTCGAGCCGGGCGCCTCTTGGCTAGGGCGGCTGCCATGTCCGTGAACCTGCCCGAAGGCATCGACGCATTTCTCGCCAAGGCGGGATGGGCGGGCGCCGTTGTCGAGCCGCTTGCCGGCGATGCCTCGTTCCGCCGCTATTTCCGCATCCGCCGGGGCGGCAAGACCGCCATACTGATGGACGCGCCGCCGCCCAACGAGGATCCCGAACCGTTCATTCGCGTCGCCCGCTGGCTGGATGGCAACGCCATGCGCGCGCCGGTGATCCTGGCCGAAGATGCCGCGCGCGGCCTGGTGCTGCTCGAAGACTTCGGTGAAGTGCGGATGCGCGACTACCTCGATCAGTGGCCGGACGACGAGCGGGCGATCTATGCCGCCGCGGTCGATACCCTGGTCGAACTGCACCAGTTTCCGGGCGGCCCGTTCAACGATTACACGATGAGCGAATACCTGCGCGAGGCGCGGCTGCTGATCGACTGGTATTGCCCGGCACAGAAGCTGGCGGTCGATAGTCTGGCCTATGTCGAAGCCTGGGAAAAGACGCTGGCGCCGCTGCTGCCCCGCCAGCGGCCCGGAGTGGCGGTGCTGCGCGATTATCACGCCGAAAACATCATGCTGTTGGGCTCGCTGGAAAAGCAGGGGCTGCTGGACTTCCAGGATGCGCTGTCAGGCCACCGGGCCTACGATCTCGTCTCGCTGCTGCAGGACGCGCGGCGCGATGTGTCTGAAGAGCTCGAGGGGGAAATGTTCGCCCGCTATGTCAAGGCGGCCAGCGTGGACCGGGAGCTCTTCCTGGCCGACTATGCAAGGCTTGGCGCCCAGCGCAACGCCAAGATCGTCGGCATTTTCGTCCGGCTGTGGAAGCGCGACGGCAAGCCGCGCTACCTCAAGATGATCCCCCGGGTCTGGGCCCAGCTTGAGCGCGACCTGTCGCACCCCGCGCTGGAACCCGTCGCCCGCTGGTTCGACCAGTACATTCCCGATGCCTTGCGCGATGCGGGCGGCGGCGCGTTCGACGCATGAGCATGACGGGCGCGGCAGAGCTCTCCGCGATGATCATGGCGGCGGGGCTGGGGACGCGGATGCTGCCGCTGACGGAAATGCGCCCCAAGCCGCTGATCGAAGTGGCGGGCACAACCCTGCTCGATCATGTGCTCGATCACTTGCGCGGGGCCGGCGTCGGGCGGATCGTCGTCAATGTCCATTACCTGCCCGACCAGGTTGAGGCGTATCTGGCGCGGCACGCGGCCGATTTCGATGTCGCCATTTCCGACGAGAGGGCCTTGCTGCGCGATACCGGCGGGGGGCTGGTGCAGGCCAGGGACCTGATCGACGGCGATCCGTTCCTCTGCGTCAATGCCGACAATTGGTGGACCGACGGGTGCGACAACGCACTCGATCGGCTGGCCCGGGCCTGGGATCCGGAGCGGATGGACGTGCTGATGCTGGTGGTGCCGTTCGAACGGGCGGGCAATACCCAGGGCATGGGCGATTTCGACCTCGATGACCGGGGCAGGCTATCGCGCGATGGGCCAAAGCAGGCGCGGCCCTATGTCTGGACCGGCATCCAGTTGATGGCCAAGCGGGTGATCGCCGATCCGCCGGCCGAGGTGTTTTCGACCAATGTGTTCTGGGACCGGGCGATCGCCGAAGGGCGGTGCCATGGGCTGGTTCACGATGGCCGCTGGTTCGATGTTGGTTATCCCGAAGCGATCGGCCTGACCGAGGCCGCCCTGGCCAAAGATCGTCAGGGTGCCTGAGCGGCCCGGCCCGAAGGTCTATTCCATCGCCGCGCATCGCGGCTTTGCCGATGCGCTGGCGGCCGGCCTATTGCCGCGTTACGCCGAGCCGGATTTCGGTCTTGCCAGGCTGACTCTGCTGTTGCCCAGCCAGCGCGCCGCGCGCACGCTGACCGAAGCCTTTGTTCGGCTTGCCCAGGGCGGCCCTTCGGCTGGCTCAGGACAGGGCTTGCTGCTGCCGCGCATGGCGGTGGTTGGCGATCTCGATCTCGACGAGGCGCTGGGCGCGCTGCTCGATCCGTTGGGTGCGGGAACGGAGGTGCCGCCGGCCGCCGATCCCACCTTCCGTTGGCTGCGTTTGGCCCGGCACCTCGCCACGGTCGATCCCGCGCAGGCCGGCAAGGGCGCCAGCCTGCTGCGCCGTGGCCGTGACCTGGCCCGGACCATAGACCGGCTGCTGGTCGAAGGCATTGCGCCGGAAAGCCTGGACCTGGACGAGGTCGCGGGCATCGTCGGCGAACAGGCGAAGCACTGGTGCGACAGCACGGTCGCATTCCTGAAAGTTCATGCCCTTTGGCGTGCGGAACTGGAGCAGCGGGGCGAAGTCGATGCGCCAAGCCGGCGCAACCTGCTGTTCGAACACGCGGCCCGGCGCTGGCGCGACATGCCGCCCAGGCAGGCGATTGTCGCGGCCGGCGTCACCAGCGCCTCGCCGGCATTGGCGCATTTGTTGCGAGTGGTGGCCGACATGCCCGAGGGCGCGGTGATCCTGCCCGATCTCGATCTTGCCATGGATGACGAGACCTGGGCGGCGCTGGGGGTTGCCGGTGTTCCGGAAGACCGGAACGATCCGCCGTTCGGCCGCGATGACGCCGTCACCCACCCGCAATACCACCTGAAACTGCTGCTCAACCGAATGGGCGTGCGGCGTGAAGAGGTCTCGCACTGGCATCGCTCGGGCATGGGCGCCGCGCCGCCGGCGCGCAGCCGGGCGATTTCCAACCTGTTCCTGCCGCCTTCGGCCAGCGCGCGCTGGGAGGCGCTGCCCGCCGAACAGCGCCGCCTGAGCGGCGTTCGGCTGCTGGAGTGCGCGCACCCGGGCGAAGAGGCGCAGGCGCTGGCGGTCCTGATCCGCCAGGCGCTGGAAGTGCCGGAACGGCGAGTCGCCCTGGTCACGCCGGACCGGGCGCTGGCCGCGCGGGTGGTGGCGCAGCTCAAGCGCTGGCACATAGAGGCTGACGATTCGGCCGGTCGTCCCTTGCCGCAGACTGCCGCAGGGCGCGTGTTGTTGCTGCTTGCGGAAATCATGGCCGAACAGGCCGCTCCGGTTCCGCTGGTGGCGCTGCTGGGCCATCCGCTGGTCCGCAAGGGCGAGGGACGGGCGGAGTGGCTCGACCGGACCCGCGCGCTCGATCTCGCCCTGCGCGGCCCCCGCCCGGCGCCGGGACTGGAGCCGCTGCGATCGATCGCGGAGCGGGCGGGCATCGCCGAGTGGTGGGAAGAGGCGGAGGCAGTGCTTTCGCCGGTGCTGGCCTTCGAGGGCGAGACTTCGCTAGCGTCGCTGCTCGATACGCTCGCCGCCGCCGGCGAGGGCCTGTGCGGCGAGGAGCTGTGGTCGGGCGCGGATGGCCGTGCATTGAGTGGCTTGCTGGACCAACTGCGCGATGCCGCGCGCGAGGCGGGGACCATGCTCGACCCGCGAGAAATGCACGCGGTGCTCCGCGACGCCATGGACCAGGTGGCGGTGCGCCCGGCCTGGGGCGGGCATCCGCGCCTGGCGATCTACGGCCTGCTCGAAGCCCGCATGGCGCGCGCCGATCTGGTGCTGTGCGGTGGGCTGGTGGAGGGCGTCTGGCCGGCCAGCCCGGCCCCCGATCCGCTGCTGCCGCCGGCGCTGCTGCGCGCCTTGGGCGTGCCGGGCGCGGATTTCCGCATCGGCTTGGCCGCGCACGATCTCTCCGGCGCTCTCGGCGCGCCCGAAGTGGTGCTGAGCTGGGCGCGGCGCGACGAAGGCGGCCCAGTCATCCCGTCGCGCTTCGTGCTGCGGATCAAGGCCATGCTGGGCAAGCAGGCCCAGGATATGGCGGAGCAGGAGGCCCTGGGGCTGGCCCGCAGGATCGACCATGTCCCTCCGGCGCAGGAGCGCTATCCTCGGCCCCGGCCCATGCCCAGCGCGGAGCAGCGGGTGGTAGACATCTCCGCGACCGGGCTCGACCGGCTGCGCAGCGATCCATACCAATTTTACGCCAGTTCGATCCTGCGGCTGAAGAAGCTCGACCTGCTCGACGCCGACCATTCACCAGCCTGGATGGGGACGTTCGTGCACCGCATCATGGAGGCCTGGCACAAGGATGGCTCACGGCGATTTGGATTGACGGACATTGCCGGAGACATGCTTGAGGAAATGGGTGCCCATGCGCTGACGCGCTGGTTCCGTGAAGCACGGCTGTTCAAGGCGCTCGAATGGGTCGAAGAGACTGTCCATGAACTCGGCGAGCGCGATGGGCGCGAAGTGCTCAAGAGCGAGGCCTGGGGGCACACAATGGTCAAGGGCGTTCGCGTGCATGGACGCGCCGACCGCATCGACATGCTTGATGGCGATGGGCTGGCCATCGTCGACTACAAGACCGGCGCGCCGCCCAGCAACCGCATGGTGCAGGAAGGCTTTTCGCTGCAACTCGGCGTCATCGGGCTGATAGCGGCGGCAGGTGGGTTCGAAGGAGTGCAGGGCGTACCGAGGAAATTCGAATACTGGTCCTTTTCCCGCCGCCGCGACGGCGGCTTCGGTTTTATCAAGGAACCGGTGCTTGAAGGCAGGAGCAAGACGGGTCTGCCGCGCGAGACTTTCCTCGCCGAGACCGAGGACTATCTCAAGGAGGCGATACACCGCTGGGTCCTCGGCAGCGAGCCTTTCGTGGCAAGGCTCAATCCCGACTTTGCCGGCTATAACGACTACGATCAGCTGATGCGTCTCGATGAGTGGCTGCCGCATCTCAGGCGCGAAGACTGGGACGAGGGGCAGTGAGCAGGCCGCGCGTCCAGCAGCTTGAAGGTAATCAGAAACGCGCTGTCGCGCCGGACGAGACTGTGTGGCTTTCCGCTTCGGCGGGAACCGGCAAGACGCATGTGCTGGCTTCGCGAGTCTGGCGGCTGCTCCTACAGCCAGGCGTCGAACCTTCGCAAATCCTGTGCCTCACTTTCACCAAGGCTGGCGCCGCCGAGATGGCGGGTCGAGTCAGCGAAAAGCTGGCTCAGTGGGTTCGGTTGGGTTCAGTCGAGCTGGCCGAGGAGCTGAAGGCGATCGGTGCGGATTTTGGACCTGAGGCGCAGGCCCGGGCACGCACACTGTTTGCAAAGGTGCTCGATTGTCCCGGGGGTGGGCTAAGGATCGACACGATTCACGCATTCGCCCAATGGCTTCTGGGCGCCTTTCCGCACGAATCGGAACTGCCGCCTGGCGCCCGGGCGATGGAAGATCGCGAACGCATTGTGTTGTTCCGGCAAGTGCTGGGAGAAGTGCTGAGCCGCGCTGAAGCACCGTTCGGCGACCCCGAATTGCTCAAGGCGATGGCTGAACTCAGCCTGCGCATGGCGCCCGAAGAGGTCGAGCAATTCCTGCTGCGTTGCGCCGGCGCGCGAGAAGCATGGTTCGGGACGGGAAGTTGGCAGGAGCCGATGCGGCCCAACGTCCATCGCCTGCTCGGGATCGAGGCAGGTGCCGACGCCAGCCATGTCGCGGCATTGTGCGGTCCCGAGATGCTCGACATCGAGGCATTCCGTGCCTGCATTGCTATCGCGCGGGCCTGGAATACAAAAAGTGGGCAGGGTCATGCGCAATTCATCGAAGACTGGTTCCTCGCAAGCCAGGAACGCAAGGCTGAGACCATCGGCGACATTGGCAAGGTCATGCTTACCGGCACTGGCGGGGTGAGGCACGCGGCTGCGCTCGAGAAGATCGATCCGGCCTATTCCGATCTGGCAATGCGCGCACTCGCCAGCCTCGAGCCGGCACAGCAATTGGCCGCCAGCCTGGAACTCGCCGGCCGCCTCGTGCCAGCATTCCGGCTGGGCCGGGCATTTGCCCTTGCCTGGGATGAAGCAAAGCAACGCGAGGGGCTGATCGATTTCGACGATCAGATCCGCCGTGCCGCCGACCTGTTGTCGCGCGCCGACATGGCCCAATGGATCCGCTACAAGCTAGACCGGCGGTTCGATCATGTGCTGGTCGACGAGGCGCAGGATACCAATGCGGCGCAATGGCGCATCGTCGATGCGCTGACCGAGGAATTCTGGGTGGGCCTGGGCCAGCGCGATGTGCGACTGCGCACGCTGTTCGTGGTCGGCGATTACAAGCAGGCGATATTCCGCTTTCAGGGCACCAGTCCGGAAAACTTTCGCGACGCCGCTGATCGCGTGCGCAGCTATATGCAGGGTGCAGTGGACAATGCCGCCGGGCTGCGCAGCAATCTGGAGCCTCGGCCATTGCTGGAATTGGGGCTGGGCCGCTCGTTCCGTACGGCCAAGCCCGTGCTCGATTTTGTTGACAAGGCGATCGAGGGCATCGGGCACGCGAGCTTCGGTCTCGACAAGGTACCGGACCCGCATGAGGGCGAAGATCGCCCCGGGCGCGTGATACTCTGGAGGCCAGTGGGTATGGCCGCATCGGACGACTTCGATGACGAGGGCGATGAGGAAGCCGACGAAAACTGGCTGTCCAAGCCCGAACGTGAGTTGGCCGACCGCATTGCAGCCCAGGTCCGGAGCTGGCTCGACCGCGGCTTCCAGCTGGTCAAGGGCAAGCAGCGCGCAGTCACGGCGGGCGACATCATGGTGCTGGTGCGCAAGCGCGGCGATCTGGCGGCGCTGATCGTGGCGCAGTTGCACGGGCATGGCGTACCGGTTGCCGGGGTGGATCGCCTGCGGCTTGGCGCGCCGCTGGCGGTCAAGGACCTGGTCGCCGCGCTGCGCTTCGCGGCGCAGCCGCTCGACGATCTCAACCTGGCTTCGTTGCTGGTCTCGCCCCTGGTGGGCTGGAGTCAGGAACAGTTGCTGGAGCATGGCTATCGCGAAAAGAGCGCGTCGCTGTGGAACCACTTGCGCGCCCAGTCGGCCCAGCCGCTGGTCGCGCAAACACTGGATCAACTTGGCGACCTGCTGGCCCTGGCCGATTTCGAGCCGCCCCAGGCCCTGCTGCACTGGCTGCTGGCGGGGCCGTGGCAGGGACGGATGAGACTGGTCGCGCGCCTTGGTCGCGAGGCTAACGATCCGATCGACGAGTTGCTCAACGCCGCCCATGCATATGCCATGACGGCGACCCCCAGCCTTGCCGGTTTCCTCGCCTGGTTCGATGCCGGCGAGGGCGAGCTGAAGCGCGAGGCGGAGAGTGCGGGCGGGCTGGTGCGGGTGATGACCGTCCACGGCTCCAAGGGCCTGCAGGCGCCGATCGTGATCCTGGCCGACGCCACCGGCAATCCTGAGCCGCCGGGCAAGAAATACGATCTCGACCTGGCCGATCCCGCGAACGAGGCCTGCAAGCTGCCCCTGCCGCCGCTGCGCAAGGAAGAACGCGCCGGGCGTATCGTGCAGGAATACGACAAGGTCCGGCTTGCGGAGATGGAAGAGCACTGGCGGCTGCTGTACGTGGCGATGACCCGTGCTGAAGAGGCCCTGTTCGTCGGCGGCGCGCTGAGCCCGCGCGACAAGGGTGCGCCGCCGCCGTCCAGTTGGTATGCCCGCTTACAGCAGGTGTTCGGCGAGGCCGAATGGGCGCCGGACCTTTTGTGGCAGGAGAGGCTGCTCTGGGGCCATCCGGAAGAGTTTCTCTCGGCTCCCGTCATTTCTCCCCAGCTCGACCTGCCGGAGCCGCTGCCGGCCTGGCTCACGCGGGAACCGCCGGCCGAACCCCGCCCGCCGCGCCCGCTTGCGCCAAGCTCGCTGGGTGAGGATCTGTCGGCCGATCCACCCTATCCGCCCGGCGGCGATCCGGTGGCCGCGCGGCGAGGGGTGCTGATCCACAAGCTGCTGGAACGCCTGCCGGAACTGCCGCCCGAACAGCGGCGCGAGGCGGGCCTTGCCTGGCTGGCGCGCAATGCTCCGGCGGACGATCCCGGACCGCTTTTAGAGAGCGTGTTCGGCGTCCTGGCAATGGAGGGCTGGGCGGAGCTGTTTTCATCTGCCGCCCTGGCCGAGGTTCCGATCGCGGCCACATTGGGCGGGCAAGTGATTGCCGGTACGATTGATCGCCTGCTGGTCGGCGCGGACCGCATTCGGCTCGTGGATTTCAAGACATCGCGCCGCCCGCCGGACAGCCTGCAGCAGGTGCCTGTCGCCATCCTGCGGCAGATGGCCGCCTATGCCGCGGCGCTCGAAGCCGTCTATCCCGGGCGCAGGGTCGATGCCGCCTTGCTCTACACCGAGCGGCCGACACTCTGGGAAATTCCCGCAGAGCTGCTTGCCCCGCACAAGCAGGCCTTGCTGTCGCCGGAGTAAAGCTTTGCCGTCCAGCCGTTGCCTTCGCGCGGCTTCGGCCTAGATTATCGTAAACCTCAAGGAGATTCTCATGGCCACCAAAGCCGTTACCGACGCCAGCTTCGCCGCCGATGTGCTTCAGTCCGACAAGCCCGTGCTGGTCGATTTCTGGGCGGACTGGTGCGGCCCCTGCAAGATGATCGGCCCCAGCCTCGAGGAAATCAGCGAGGAACTGTCCGACAAGCTGACCATCGCCAAGGTGGACATCATGGAAAACACCGAGACCGCAGCCAAGTTCGGCGTGCAGTCGATCCCGCTGATGATCCTGTTCAAGGACGGCCAACCCGTCGCGCAGAAGCTTGGCGCCGCCCCCAAGAGCCAGCTCAAGGGCTGGATCGAAGGGGAGCTCTAAAGCGCGGCCATCCTTTCGGCCAATTCATCCCACAGCGCCGGGCTTGCCGCACCGAGCAGGCCCGGCAGCAGGTGCTCGTCGACGCGATAGGCCCTGCCGTCCGGCCGCGCGGCCTTGCCGCCGGCTTCGTTGAGGAACAGCACGCCGGGGGCATGGTCCCAGGCATAGGTGCGTTCGAAGATCGATATGTCGTTGATCCCCAGCGCCAGTCGCGGCCATTGCTCGGCGGCGCAGCGGGGGATGTCGACGCAGGTGTAATGCGGCGCGATGCCGGTCTTGAGCGCCTCGCGCCGCGCGGGATCGGCGAAGACCAGCGAAATGGCGGCAATCGGCGGATTGGCGCCGCTGGGCCGGGCAATTATCCGCTCGCCA
>JAYRPK010000096.1:0-7050 GCA_041911195.1 Novosphingobium sp.
AAGGTTCCGTCCGCGCGGCATTCGGCGATGGGAAAGCCGATGTTGGCCCAGTCCTCGACCTGGTCCCAGTCGGTGAATGTGCCGCCGGTGGCCTGTGCCGAGCATTCGATCAGGTGCCCGGCAAGAGTGCCGGCGGCCAGCAGGTCCCAGTCTTCCCGACCCCAGCCGAAGCGGTGGATCAGCAGGCCGAGAGTGAGCGCGGAATCGACCACCCGGCCGGTGATGACGATGTCCGCGCCCCGCTTCAGCGCCTCGGCCACCGGAAAGCCGCCGAGGTAGGCATTGAGGCTGTGGACTCCTTCGGACGGGAGCTTGCGGCCATTGTCCATGTCCGGCGCGCCGGCAAAGTGGCCGAGGCGCGGCAGCAGATCGTCGCCCGAAATGCAGCCGACCTTGAGCTTGAGGCCGCGCCGGGCGATCTCCTCGCGCAGTTGCGCCGCCAGCGCGGCCGGGTTGAGGCCGCCGGCATTGGCGACAATCTTCGTTCCCTGCGCGGCGATCCGCTCCAGATGCGGGCCGACATGGATCGCCATGAAAGTCGGCGCGTGGCCCATCGCCGGGTCCGCCAGCCGGGCGCGGCCGAGCTGGCCCATGGTGCCTTCGGCGAGGTAATCGAGGATGATCGCATCGACCCCCGCCTCGAGCAATTGCGGCACCCCGGCCGCGCTGTCGACGAGGAAGCCAAGCGCGCCGCCGATGCGATAGCTCTCAGAAATCATACTGGCTCGTTGGCATGATATCGATCCGGGTGAAGTCGATGAATGCGGCGCAACTTGCCATCATCGCATCGAGGTTGGCCTTGAATTTCGCCGCGTCGCCACAGGCATCGTAGAAGGCGGCGGGATCGGTCATGGCGGCGGGCGGAAAGCATTCCTCGACGAAGGCGTCATAGGCCGGCGCGTCCGGAGTGAGCGGCTGGACCAGCTGGTTCTGGACATATTCGAAGTTCGCCTGGGTCTCGATGGCGATCCGGGTGTGGTGGCCATGCCAGTGCGCGCGGCTTTGCTCGCGCGGCAGATCGGGGCGGAAGGAAATGAAGCTAGCCTGGCTCCAGCCGAATGTGCGCCGGCCCTTCCCCGCAGGATGGGCGGTGTTGGCGATGATCACGGATTCGACCGCAAGCCACAGGGCGAACCGGCGGCAGTGGCTTGCCAGCGCGGCATCGATGCCGGCGCGAAAACGCTCGTTGGCGCTGGCCAGCCAGAACTGCACCACCGCGTCCTGCTGCGGCTCCTGCCATTGCTGGACGAGGCCGCTGGCGGGTGCGACATCCGCATCGCGCAGGTTGAGCCGGATGCCCGAGGCGCCGGCCCGTTCCAGCGCGGGTGCCAGGACGGCGAGCATGCGGGCATTGAACGTCTCGCGCGACTCGTCCGGATGCCGCCACAGCGCGCAGACCAGCTTTTCCATCAGTCGAAGTTGGCCTGGCCGCCGTCGAGCGGAATGGTCGCGCCAGTGAGGTAGGCCATGTCTTCGCCGCACAGCGAAACGACGGCCCGGCCGATGTCTTCCTCCAGCTTGCCGATCCGGCCGAGCGGGATCGTCGCGAAGAAGGCCTTGGCCTCTTCGGGATTGTTTTCGACCCACCACTTGAGGCCGGGCGATTCCGCATGCGGGGCGACAGTCAGCACCCGGATGTTCTCGCCGCCCCATTCGGCAGCGGCCGCGCGAGTGAGCACGCGGATGGCCTGCTTGACCGCGCCGTATGCCCCGTATCCCGTCATGTCCCAGCGCACGCCGGCCGAGGAGGCGAGGTTTATGATCGTTCCCCCACCCCGCGCCACAAGGTGCGGCCGGGCGAGCTTCATCAGGCGGAAGCTGGCGAGCGGGCCGCTTTCGAAGCCGGCCATGAACGCCTCGTCGCTGACTTCGTCGAGCTTGCCGAGCGGGACTTCCTGCGCGTTGTTGACCAGAATATCGAGGCCTCCGAAGGCCGAGACCGTCTGCTCCACGGCCGCCGCCAGATCCTCCGCAGCCTTGACGTTGCAGGCCAGCGCAATGGCCTTGCCGCCGCGCGCGCGAACCATATCTGCCGCGGCCTCCACCTTCTCCAGCGTCCGCCCGGCCAGCGCCACGCTGGCCCCGGCCGCCGTAAGCGCGAGCGCGATGCCCTGGCCAACACCTTGGCCCGCACCGGTAATCAGGGCAACCTTGCTGGATAGATTCGCCATCATCTTCCTCTTTTCGTAATTTTCGAGCGCATGATCTACGCATGACGTTGACAATCCGCAAGGAAAACCACAAAACGCGTTGCTGACGCCTAAGGAGAAGATCTTGCCCGAAAGAGACATGGAAGGCCGCGTGGCTTTGATCACCGGCGGCAGCGAAGGCATTGGCCTGGCGGCAGCCGTGCAGCTTGCCCGGCGCGGCGCGAAAGTCGCCATCTGCGCGCGCAGCGAGGACAAGCTGGCCGCCGGCCTTGCCGAGCTGCAGGCAGCCGGCCATGGCGAGGCGCACCGGCTGGACGTGACCGATGGCGACGCCTTCACCGCGCTGATCGAGGACCTTGCCAGCCGCCACGGGCGGTTCGACATGCTGGTCAACAATGCCATGTCGAACACCTATGGCGCCATCGCCGATCTTTCGCTCAAGGGCTGGCGGCGCGATTTCAACGTCAATGCGGAAGCGACTTTCGTCGGCTGCAAGGCGGCGATGAAGGCCATGGAAGCAGCCGGCAACGGGGGCTCCATCGTCAACGTCGCCTCGACCAACGGCCTGCGCGCCGCGCCGCGCATGTCGAGCTATTCGGCATCGAAGGCGGCGATGATCCATTTCACTGCCGTCGCGGCGATGGAGGGCGCGCCGCTGGGCATCCGCGTCAATTGCGTGGTGCCAGGCATGACCATGACGCGGGCGACCGAGGACTACATGAAGTATTCCGGCGAAACCGCGATCCGCACCATGCAGGCCATCCCGATGGGCCGAGGCGCGCGGCCGGAGGAAGTGGCCGAAGTGATCGCCTTCATGCTCTCGGACGCGGCGAGCTTCGTCACCGGCACGGCGCTGCCGGTCGATGGCGGCAAGTCCGCCCAGCTCTACCTGCCCGAATGAACCCGCTCGATTTCCACGGCAAGCGAGTGCTGGTCACAGGCGGCGGCGCAGGGATCGGGCGCGCCTGTGCCGATGCTTTCCGCGAGGCGGGGGCGCAGGTGTTCATCGCAGAGATCGATGCGGAGCGCTGCAAGGACTTCGGCGAGGGGGCGATCCGCTGCGACGTCACCAGGCGCGAGGAAGTGACCGCGCTCGCTGGGGAGCTGACCAGGGCCGCGGGCAGGCTGGATGTGCTGGTGAACAACGTCGGCCACTATGTGCACGCAAAGCCGTTCGAATTGCTTGAGCCGCATGAGATCGACGAGATTGTGTCGGTGAACCTCGTCAGCCTGCTTTCGGTCACCCACGCCATGCTGCCGCTGCTCAAGGCGGCGGCGCCCGGATCCTCGATCATCAACATCACTTCCATCGAGGCGCATCGCGGCATTCCCAACTGCTCGGTCTATGCCGCGGGCAAATGGGGCGTGACCGGCTTTACCAAGAGCCTTGCGCTGGAACTCGCCCCGCTCGGCATCCGGGTGAACGACATCGCGCCCGAGACCACCGACACGCCGCAGACCCCCATCGAATACATGGTCCCGCCGGAAAACCGCGAGCACATCGAACGCTGGATCCCGCTCGGCCGCTTCGGCAAGCCGCAGGACTGCGCCGGGGCCGCGCTCTATCTCGCCAGCGGCCTGGCCAGCTGGGTGACGGGCAGCGCGGTACATGTCGACGGCGGCGCGCTGGCGGCGGCGGGATGGACGCGCGACGTCAACGGCACCTGGACCAACATGCCCATCGCCACCGGCAACGGAATGAACCTGTGAGCCCGGACACCCTTGTCGACCAGCTGGCGCTGCGCCGGACGGCCGAGCTCTACGCGCTCGGCGCTGACCGGCGGGACAAGGCGCTGTGGCGGCAGGTGCTGTGCGACAATTGCGTCATCGAGGGGCCGGGCTTCCGGATCGAAGGTGCCGAGCCGAACCTGGGCTCCATCGACATGCTAGGCACCATGTTCCGCCGCACCCTGCACCGGGTGCACCAGGTCGTCGCCGAAGTGTCGGGCGATGAGGCCGAGGGCGAGACCTATTCCACTGCGGATCACCTGCTCAAGGAGGGCGATGCCATTCTTGTCTGGTCGATCCGCTATCTCGATGGCTGGCGGCGCGAGGCGGGCGTCTGGCGCTTTGCCCGGCGCAAGCTGATCGTCGAGTGGGAAGAAACCCGGCCGGTTACTGTGAGGGAGAGCGCGGCATGAAGATCCTGGTTGTCGGAGGCACCGGAGCGCTGGGCGGCCACGCCGCGATCCACCTCGCGCAAAAGGGCCACGAAGTCACCATTGGCGCGCGCAATCCGGCCACTCCCGGTACGGCGATGGCAGCAATGCCGTTCCTCAAGGGTGATTACGTCGCCGGGGACTTCACCGCCGAGCGCCTGCGCGGCTTCGACTGGGTCGTCTTCGCCGCCGGCAACGATCCCCGCCACGTACCGCCCGAGGCCGACTTCGGGGAGTTCCTGCTCCGTGCCAATCACGAGGCAGTCCCCGCCTTCTTCGCCGCCTGCCGCGAGGCGGGAGTGAAGCGCGCCGTCCAGCTCGGCAGCTACTACCACCAGGCCGCGCCGCACCTGCTCGAAACCAACGGCTATATCCGCTCGCGCAAGGCCGCCTGCGAAGGCGCGCGCGGCGAGGGGCGGCCGGGGTTCGACGTCATCAGCGTCAACGCCCCCTTCATGGTCGGCACCGTCGCCGGCCTGCCCAGCGCAATCTTCGGCCCCTATGTGCAGTGGGCGAAAGGCCTGATCCCGATCCCCGCCCAGGCCCCTCCCGGCGGCACCAACTTCATGTCGTTCCGCTCGCTTTCCGAGGCGATCGAGGGCGCGCTGGAACGCGGCGAGCCGGGCAAGGCCTATCTCGTCGGCGATATGGACATGAGCTTCCGCGACTATTTCCAGCTGTTCTTCGATGCCGTCGGCAGCGGCGCGACGGTGGAAGTGCGCGACGAGGAGCTGCCGCTGCTGCCCGACGTGGCCATCCCCCAGGGGCGCGGCAACTGGGTGCGGGTCAGCCCGGATCCGGCGGAAACCGCGCTGCTGGGCTACCGCCGCGATGACGTGAACGCCGCCGTGGCGGAGATCGTCGCCCAGTTTTCCGGCGAGGGATAGGCCGCTTGCTGCAGGGCAAGGTCGCCTTGGTTACCGGCGCGAGCCGCGGCATCGGCGCCGCCATCGCCCGGCGCTTTGCCGCCGAGGGCGCGAAGGTGGCGCTGGTCGCGCGCACCGCCGCGCCCGGCGGACCGCTCGCCGGCTCGCTCGCCGAAGTGGCCGGGGAGATCGAGGCCTCCGGCGGCCAGTGCTGCACGATCACCGCCGACCTTGCCGATCCCGGCCACCTGCCCGGCATCGTCGACCAGGCACTGGCGGCATTCGGCGGCATCGACGTTCTGGTCAACAACGCCGCCTGGTCGCGCTTTCCCCAGGTGTGGGAAGCGCAGGACAAGCACCTGCGGCTCGCCTTCCAGATGAATGTGTTCACTCCGCAGGCGCTGATGCAACTGGCCCTGCCGCATATGCGGGCGCGCGGAGCTGGCTGGATCGTCAACATTTCCAGCGCAACCGCCGACCTGCCGCCGGTTGCGCCCTGGGACCGCACGGCGCGGCTGTTCGAATTCAACCACGCCGGCCACCCAACGGTCTACGGCGCCAGCAAGGCCGCGCTCGACCGGCTGACCGCCGGCTGGGCGATCGAGTTGGCCGGCAGCGGGATCGCGGTCAACGCGCTGGCCCCGGTCGGCGCGGTCGCCAGCGAAGGCGCGCTCCAGGTCGGCGGCTGGGACGAGCGCGACCATATCGAGCCGATCGAAGCCATGGCCGAGGCCGCGCTGCTGCTCGCGTGCCGCCCGGCGGACGAATTATCGGGCAGGATTGCCCGCAGCCTGCCCTTGCTCGCCGAGTTTGGGGTAGCAATAAGAGCAATCGACGGAGGGGCGCTATGACCAAGGCCGCGTGGGACAAGGAAGTCGATGTTCTGGTGGTGGGCTCCGGCGCGGGCGGGCTGATGTCGGCGCTGGTCGCGGCGGACAACCATGCCGATGTCCTGATCGTCGAGAAGAGCAAGCTGTGGGGCGGCACTTCCGCCACTTCCGGCGGCGGCATCTGGATCCCGGGCAGCCATCTCGCCAGGGAGCAGGGTTTCGAGGACAGTCTCGACGACGCCTTCAAGTACGTGCGCAAGCTCTCGCTGCCCAACGTGCCGGATGCCAACATCCGCGCCTATGTCGATAATGCCGCGCCGATGCTGGCCTGGCTGCTCGACCACACGCCGGTGCGCTACATTGCCACGCCCTATCCCGATTACCACGCGGACGAGCCCGGCGGATCGCCCGCCGGCATGCGCACCCACCTGCCCGACGAGCTGGACGGCAAGCCGCTGGGCAAGGACCTGCGCACCCAGCATTTCCCATCGCCCGCAGCCAGCCTCTGGGGGTTCCTCAACTGGACCTTCGCCGAGACCTACCAGCTGCTCTACCGCTCGAAGGGCTGGTTCACTCACCTGACCTGGATGATGGCGCGCTATGCCTTCGACTGGCCGTTCCGCTTCACCTCGGCCAAGGACCGGCGGCTGACGCTGGGCAATGCGCTGACCGGGGGCCTGCGTATCGCGCTCAACGAGAAGGGCGTACCGCTGTGGCTGCAGACGCCGCTGGTCGAACTGGTGACCGAAAAGGGCCGGGTGACGGGGGCCGTGGTTTCCAGACAGGGTGTCACCATGCGGATCGGCGCGCGCAAGGGGGTGGTCCTCGCCGCTGGCGGCTTCGACAAGAACCAGGCGATGCGCGACGCCAATTCGCCGCTCTATCCCCGCGCGCAGGTATCGGGCGGCGTCACCAGCAATACCGGCGACGCCATCTCCATCGCCACAGCCGCTGGCGCAGCGACGATGAACCTGCAGAGCGCCTGGGCAGCGCCGGTATTCTATGTCCCCGGCGAGCCGGGCGGGCGGCTGTCGACCATGGAGCG
>JAYRPK010000097.1:0-10353 GCA_041911195.1 Novosphingobium sp.
GCGGATAGACATTGAGCGGGCTCATCGGGTTTCCGATCGGCATCAAAGCCAGATAGTCGCGCCGGGCAGCTTCGCCGGACCACAATGCCACCTTGCCATATTGCGCAGCAATGCCATCGATGGCGAAGCTTTCCCTGGCGATGACGTATTGCGCCAGCATCGATTGCGTCAGCGCGGTCTGCGGTTTGACGGTTTGCGGATGCCGGCCCTCGAGCACCTGGACAAAGCCGGTCGTGCGGTCGACCATCACCGTATAGGGCACGACAGTCTTGATCGGTGCGAGGGCTACCAGGGCAAGCGCCTCCAGCGCCGCGATCCCGGAGGCGACGGCAGCGACGATCCATGCCGTGCGGTTCGAGCGGCGGGCCATGTGTTCGCGGTCCAGCCCCCAGCTGCGCGCGTCCGCGTAATAGGCTTCCAGCGACGGGCTGTCCGGCTCGGTCATGCCTTCGGGATCGGCTTCGCTCATTGCAATTCATCCCGACGAGTTGCGCCTGGCGAATGGCGCCGAAGGCTGCGCCTTCCCTGTTGGCCGAGCGGTAAAGGCGCCTCAACCGGTCCTGACTGGAGTGTGGCAGCCAACTCGCCGTGTGGCAAGGCAAGCCGCTGGGGCGGCAGGGTGGCCTGGCGCATGCGTTCGCCCCGCGCCTCGAGCGCCTGCGCCGCATCCGCGACCAACTGTGCGCGGCTTCGTTCGTCCGGCATCGCGGACATGCCGCGCAACTGCCAATCGGGGGCGGGCAGGGCGGCAAATGGCCTAGTCAAACCGAATTCGCCAAGGCTGCGCCGAAATGGCTCCGGCAATCTGAACCCGGCCGCGGCGCGGATAACAATGACTGCTACGACCAGCAGCGCCAAGGCAAATACCACCGCAGTCCCAAGGATCTGCTGCGGCATTGCGGCGACAGGCTGACTTCCCTCGATCGAGGCCCTTAGCGCGAGTACCTGCGGCTCGAGCACCGAAAGTTGCATCGCCAACACAATGGGCACGGCAACGGCAGCCAGCGCGATGCCGGTGACTGCGCGCAGCCAGCCAACGAAAAATCCCCGGGTCGCGTCGAACAGCATGGAGGCGATGAATACCGGCCCCAATGCCAGCAAGAGCGCCAAGGATATGCGGACGGCAAGAAATCCGGTAAGCGCCGTGGCGGCGAGGAGGCCAATGGCAGTGTCCAGGCCCTTTTCCGCCGGCTCGGGCAGCGAACTCTCAGGAGCGCTCCTGGGCGCATGCTGCGATTGGGGCTGCTGGGCAAGCGGCGATGGCATTGCCGCCCCTTGCACCTTGCGCGCCGATGCGGACCGATCGATCAACTCCGCCAAAGCGGCATTGACGCCGTCGAACCTGGCGGCGAGGCCGGCAGACCCCTGGCCTCCCAGCCCCTCGGACGCAAGGAAGCCCGCCGCGGCGCGTTCCGGCTGGCGCGCGGCAATATCGAAGATCACGATCTTGTAAGCCGACCATTGCGTGGCCAATGCCAGAACGATGCCGAGCTTGAGCGCGGTCGTCGCGGTTTCACGGATCGAAAAATCCCCCCCCAGCAAGAGCCGGTATCCGATCAGCGCGACAAATATCGTCAAAAGCCCAGTCAGCGCCAAGCCGAACGGCGATCCGGTGCCCAGGGCCCGATAGCCCGCTTCGCCAAGCGAAAGCCCCTGGCAATCGAAGTAGGCTAGCATGCTGGAAACATACTGGCCGCTGGGATCGAAGGTGGGGCACCCAGCCATCACGCAACTCTCAGCAATTCCGGCATCCAGGCCGAAGGATTGTCGCCGGTGCGGGTGCGAATTTCGTCGAACAGCCGCACGGTGCGCTCGCGCCCCGAAAGGATGGTCAGCAATTCCTCAGAACCGTTGAGGTTCAATCGCACCACCACGCTCTCTTGGCCGTGCTTGACCAGGAAACACCGCGATGTATCGGGTAAATTGCGGACAAGGTCGAACTCGTGACGGGTCAGGCCGAAACCGTTCACATAGTCATCCACGCTGGCCTTTGGGTTGGGTGTGAAGATCTGGGTAGCGGCCTGCTCGACAATCGCGGAGGAAATCCGACTGGACAATGCGTCCTCGGCATTCTGGGTGACGAAGCCAACAATGCCGTTCCGTTTGCGAATGGTCTTTTCCCAGTCGCGGATCTTCTGGACGAAAATGTCGTCGTCCAGCGCCTTCCAGCCTTCATCGACAACGATGATTGTCGGCAGGCCGTCGAGGCGTTCATCGACCCGATGAAACAGGTAATGCATCGCCGGAGTTCGCAATACGGGATCGTCCAAGAGGCGGGTCATGTCGAAACCCACCGTATCGTGCGACATGTCGATCTTATCGTCCGCATTGTCGAACAGCCAGGCGTGCTCGCCTTCGCCCCACCATGGCCGCATGCGGGCATGGAGATCGTTGGCGCTCGGGCGGTGACCGCCACGCAACAATTCCACGAAATTGCGCAGACGGCGATATTGGCGCGGCGCGATGCAACTCGCATCAACCGCGTCTTTAATCAGGCCGAGTTCTTCCGGCGAAAGCGGCTGCCCGTCACTGCCCGCGAGCAATGCGACCCATTCCAGCAGGAACCGGCGATTCTCCGGTGTGTCAGAAATCAGCAGCGGATTGAGATGGCTGGGCGTGCCAGGCCGCAGCACATCGTAAACCCCGCCAATCGCGCGAACAAACAGTTCAGCGCCTCGATCCTTGTCGAAAAACACGATGCGGGGCCGGAAACGCCGGGCCTGAGCCAGTAGGAAGTTGACGATTACCGTCTTGCCCGAGCCGGACGGGCCAATCACGGTGAAATTGCCCAGGTCCCCATGATGGAAGTTGAAGTGGTATGGGCCAGCCGCCGTGGTCTCGAACACTGTCACAGCCTCGCCCCAGAGATTGCCCGAGGGACTGCCGAGCGGAAAGTTGTGGCCGCTGGCAAGACTGGAAAAGTTGGCCGAGCCGATAAGAGCGCGCCGCGCGATGAATTTGAAGTTGCCTGGGAACTGTGCCCAGAATGCCGCTTCGAGCCCCAGATCCTCGCGCACGGCGATAATTCCCAGATCTGTCAGGGCCGCCTGCACTTCCGCCACCGCCTGATCGACTTCGGCCTGGGAAGCGCCGCGCAACATGACCGAGAGGTGATGCTCGCCAAAAGCCGCGCGGCCTGCCGCCACTTCGTCCTTTGCCTGGGCCAGCTCACCCCGAAGGCTCAGCGCTTCATCGTCCGATGCGCGCATGCGGCGCAGCGCGAGGTTCATTCGCGAGAGGCCGGCCTGCCGATCGACAAAGGCAAAGCTCTGAGTAATCACCATTTCGGCGGGAATGCGAAGCAATTCATCGAGCATCCCGGGGGTGGTCTGCCCCGGGTAGTCCTTCACCGAAACCAGCGCGGCCAATTGTCGAGGCGTTTCGGCGGTCGGGCCAAGTTCAAGCGTATCCTGGCCGAAGCTCACCCGCCGGTAAGGCAGGAACTCACCGGCGTCACCATGCGGCAAGCGCACTGGCCTGAGTTCCGCGTTATACAAATCGGCGAGGAACTCGAGCGGCTCGGAGCACGGCCCATTGGGCGTTTCGTAAACGGAAAGGACATGGGGCTTGTATGTGCCGAGCGCTGCAACCAGTTGCTCGCCGGTCGCCTCCAGTGCCCGCATTTCCGCTGCCAGCCGTGCCTCGGCTTCTTGGCTCCCGCGAACGAGGCCGGGAAGTTTGGCCAGCCAGCCCAGTTGGCCCGCCCGACCCTGCATCGGGCGGCGAATCAACGTCAGATACAGCTCGTTGACGAACAGGCGCCGCGCGGCAAGTCGCGTTTGCCAGATTTCGTCGAGTTCGCGGCTGAAGTCGTCCGGAAAATCCCCGGCGCCCTCCACCCGAAGCTGGCGGCGAACGATATGGTGGTACACCGCATAACGGGAACTGCCGATTGCGCGCAGCATCGCATCGCGCAAGGTCTTGCGGTAGTTGAGTTCATCGCTTTCGGCTGTCTCGAACAGCAAGCCCTGCATGCGAATCGCCAACATCAATGTGCCATCGCGCAGACGCACGATTCTAGGGTTGACGTGCTGGGCGTAAGGCAGTCGGCTCCCTGCGGTCTGCTCCCGCGCGAATGGAGCCTGATCGCGGCTCAGGCGCGATAGGAATTGCATTTCCAGAACCTGTAGTTGCGCACCCTCGGGCATTGCGCCACGCGCACCAGCCACAGGTCGAAGATGCGTGGTTCGCGCAGGCAGGCGATCACGCCGGCAAGATGCACCAGAAGGGCGAACAGAAGCACCCAGGCGGACTTGAAAATCAGGAAGAATTCGGTCGAAACCACCCCGTTAATGACGAAATAGGTATAGGTCACGCCGGCAAACATCTGCGGCCTGGTCAATGCGACGAACAAGGGATCGCGCGTAAGGTCGGCGCTCACCTGAAGACCGCCCTAAAAGCCGCCTGCCGCGGCCGACTGAATGCCCGCGACAATGCTGGCAGCGCCAAACAGGATGAAACACCCCAGGATGACTGTCGCGCCATAGCGCCAATTCATCCTGCCGGTGAGCATCATGAAACCGACAACGGCAACCGCAATAACCGCGACGACTGTCGCCACGGTGCCCAGCAGGGTACCCTGAATCCAGGCGATGGCGGCCACAATGGGCCCTGAGCCGGCGGGATCGTAGCTAACCGGTTGTGCGTGCACTGGCGCAGCCACCAGCATACCAGCTGCCAGTCCCGCGAATGCTAGCTTCATGCTGTGCGATGCCATCATGCGAGGCTACAAGGGTGAAACCGCCGGCGCAATCCGAATCTCCTTTCGGCGATAACGTGTCAGTCGTTTGAGCCAAGCCTGAGTTCGCCTAATTTTCCATGTCGAAATGTGGTTGCTTCACTATCGCTCAATGGCGCTGAATTGACGCAACGCATTTCGCCGGGGAAACGATTCTCTCGACGCAACTGGGGCAGTACCACAACTACCGGCAGCGCTGCCTCCTATGTGGCGTCCATGATAGCGGCGGAACGATGCTGCTGGCAAAGCACCGCTGCAGCAATCGCCTTGAATGCCGCTGCCCAAAGTTGAAATCGGTAAAATCCGGAGTTTGGAAGTTCTTTGCCGAGAGGTATGCGACAATGTGGCGGAGACGGAGGGATTCGAACCCTCGGTACCGGATTTACCAGTACGACGGTTTAGCAAACCGTTGGTTTCAGCCACTCACCCACGTCTCCGGATCGCAGCGGCGCGCCGTGCCTATAGCGAGGGAGGCAGGGGGCGGCAAGGGTGCAGTCGCGGCCTTCGCTGACTCGTTTCGCCGCAAATCGGACTCGCCCTGTCGTCGTATGCTTGCCGGGCCTGGAGCAATGGATTCTGCCAGCGTGGCACGATTGCGCCGGCCCGGGTTCACGGCCCGTTTTCGGCATGGACAGGGGGAACCGAAGCCATGTTCGCAGCCATTTTTCGCCTGGTCCGCGCTTGCCCGGCACTACTCGCAATAGCCATGCTGCCGGCGCAGGTGGTCCATGCGGCAGACGCTGCCGTGCCGGCAAATGCCGAGACGGCCAAACCGGCGATCGCGATTCCGGTCGTGGCCCAAACCCAATCGGCGCCACAAGCCACTCCGCAGCAGGCTCCTGCGCCAGCCGCACCGGCCGCCGACCTGCCGCCTTCAGGCCTTGCCGCGCGCGCGGCTGACGAATCCGCGGCCGACGCGCTGACTCCGGCGAGAGCCGAACCCGCAACAGCGGCGGCAGCCGAAGAAGTCGTCACCTGGCGCAAGGAAGAACTGGTCGGCGCGGCGCAGGACGTGTTCGGCAAGGGCGCATCGGGGCTGGCAGAAATGATCGAGGACCTGCTGCGCAAGCAGGGCGAGCCCAATGGCTATATCGTCGGGCGCGAAGGCGGCGGCGCGCTGTTCTTCGGGCTGCGCTATGGATCGGGCACGCTCCACCACAAGGTCGAAGGGCAGCGCCCGGTCTATTGGACGGGGCCCTCGCTGGGGCTGGACCTGGGAGCCAATGCCGCCAAGACCTTCGTGCTGGTCTACAATCTCTATGACACCGAAGAGCTTTACAGCCGCTTCGGCGCGGGCGAGGGGCAGGCCTACCTGGTCGGAGGGTTCCATGTCAGCTACCTGAGGCAGGGCGACAAGGTGCTGATCCCGGTGCGATCGGGCGCGGGGCTGCGGCTGGGAATCAATGCCGGTTACATGAAGTTCTCGCACCGGCAGAAGATTTTGCCGTTCTAGATCCGCCTTCTACACCCAGACGCCATTGACGAAGGCGCGCGCGGCCACGCGGCAGGGGTCGAGGCGCGGGGTGGCGTCGTAAAGGTCGCGTGTGTCGATCAGCACCTGGCCGGGCAGCGGTTCGTCGAATTCGAGCCCGCAATAGCTGCCGTGGCACCAGGCCACTCTGGCGAAGGCCTCGAACGAGGCCCAGCACAGCACGGCCTCGCCGCCGGGCCTGACATAGCCATCGATCGCCACCCGCGCGCCAAAGAACGACAGGTCGAACAGAGTCACGGTGTAATTATCGGTCAGCGTCATGAGCTTGGCGGACAGCCGCGCACGCAGCCGGCTGTGGCGGCGCCTGCCGCTTGACTTGACCCGATCTGGAGTATGCTGGCTGCCCATGTCCGGATTTGTAAGGCATTCCAGGCAAACACGGAGCTTATCATGGCCTAGGTGGAAGCCCTAGGAAATGCGCCCTTCCTCAGGCGCGGGCATCGGCACGAACAGCCACATCAGGATCAGCGTCGCGAACATGAAGCCGGCAGAGCAATGCAGGGCAAAAGGCAGGTCGCGCCAGTCGGCGATGGCCCCCCAGCACCACGAACCCAGCGCCATGCCGCCGAAGGTGATCGCCTGGTAGATCGACAGGCAGCGGCCCAGCACATGATCGGGCGAACGCATCTGCATGGCGACGTTGATCGTCGTCAGCCCGGCCACCCAGCCGCCGCCTGCGATCAGCGTCGCCGGCAGGGCCGCGGCCATGGTGTGGACAGAGGCCAGCACCATCTGCGCGGCGACATAGGACAGTGTTGCCACGCTCAGTACCATTTCGGTGCCGAAGCGCCTGCGGGCCGGGCCGATCACCAGCGCGGTCAGGATCGAACCGATGCCGAACATCCCCAGCATCAGGCCGAATTCGATCTCGTCGCCATGCAACTGATAGCGCACCACCGCAGGTAGCAGCGCCTGGTAGCCCGCCACCCCGAAGCCCAGCACCAGTCCGCGCAGCAGGATGCGCCGGATCGGCGAGGACGTGGCGCAGAAATGCATGCCCTGAACAATGGCCTGCAGCATCGGCCGGCGATCGAACGAAGAGGCTTCCGGCCGCCAGCGCAGAAGCACGAACACCAGGGCCGGGCGGCACACGGTATTGACGGCAAAGGCCAGGGCGACGTTCCAGATCGAGATCAGCAGTCCGCCCAGCGCCGGGCCGACCGTGCGCGCCAGGTTGAACGAGATGGTGTTGAGCGAGATCGCCTGCGGTAGGTCGCGCATGCCCACCTGCTGGCGCACCGAGGCCTGCCAGGCCGGCGAATTGAGCGCAGTGCCGATGCCCAGCGCCAGGGTCAGCACCAAGAGGCTCATCGGCGTCACCCATTCGAGCCAGGTCAGCAGCGTCAGCAGGGCCGAGACCAGCAGCATGCCGATCTGCGAGGACAGCATGATCCGCCGCCGATCGAAATTGTCGGCAATCGCCCCGGCAAAGACGCCGAAGACCATGATCGGCAGGGTGGTCGATGCCTGGACCAGCGCGATCATCCGGTGCGAAGGGGTGAGGGCAGTCATCAGCCAGGCCGCACCGACCGATTGCATGGTCGCGCCCAGGTTGGAAGCGAGGTTGGCGATCCAGATCGCCCGGAAGGCCGGATAGCGAAAGGGGGCGAGCGAACCGCCGGGCTGCATTGCCCGCGAGGTTTGCTGTTCGATCCCGGAATCCGCGTCCGCCATGCTTCGCGGTTAGGAGGCGTCCCCGCCTCCCGCAAGTGCCCGCGTCGCGCAGTTTGCATTGCAGTAACTCCAGCGGGCATAAGAAGGCTCCATGCTCCGTCCGCTCTCCCCCTGCATCAGCATCTGCCGGATCGACCCGGACACCGGCTGGTGCCTGGGCTGCAAGCGCACGCTGGACGAGATCGCGGATTGGCCGATCCTGCCGCCGCAGCGGCAACGCGAAGTGCTGTGGCGACTCAAAGGCCGCGAATGGCCGCCTCCTCAATAATACCCGGCAAGCTTGCCATGGTCCCAGCTGATCGTGCGCCAGGGAGTCAGCCGCAGGATCACTCGCTTTGCCATCGAGGCCCTGACCTGTTCGCTCATCGTCTGCGTCATGCTGCCGCTCATCTGCCCGTCGGCGCGCACCAGCGCCATGTTGGCCGCGACATCCTCAGGGTCGCCGAGCACTTCGACGCGGCAATAGAGGATAACCGACTTGAGCTGAGCATAGGCCTCGCCGCTTTCGACCAGCAGGCTGGCGCGCGGATCGCGCTCTACATTCCTGACCTTCTGGCTTTTGCGGAAAGTGACGATGATGATCCGGCCCTGAGGATCCAGACCGTAATTCATCGGCATGGGATGGGGCATTCCGTCCGGCCCGATGGTGACCAGTATGATGCGCCGCTGCTGCCCCAGATAGCCCGCCACTTCATCGGGGGTCATGGCGATCAGTTCGCGGCGCGAAGGCATATGGACTCTCTCCCTATCCGCCCCATTGCCCGGTATGCGGATCCCCTGTGTTGACCAGCCGGCGCAGCGAGGCGCGGGCCAGCCGCTCCACTTCCACCTTGCGACGCGCCGAGGCAAGCCCCAGCAGCGGCGCGGGGCGCAGTATCTCGCCGTCGTAGCCATCTGCAACGATGACTCCGCACCGCTCGGGCAAGAAAGCCCCGGTCTCCAGCGGGGCGCGATCGAGCCCGGGTGGCAGGCCCCAGTAGAACCGGTCGCAATAGTCGAGATAGTCGGTCCACTTGCCATCGCCGAGCAGGTCGGCCCGGCTCACCTTGATCTCGACGATGATCACCTGCCCCTTGGCGTCGATGCCCATGAGGTCGGCGCGGCGCCCCGAACGCAGCGGCATTTCGGCAAGGCACCAGATATCATTGCGCGCGAACAGTCGGCCGATACCGCGCGCCACGGCCAGCGCCTCACGCTCGTCAGCAAGGCCATGCGGGGTAGAATCGCTCCGGGTCATGGCTCCTTCTTAGGAACAGACCAAGAACTATCAAGCGGAATCAGGTGCTGCGCAGTGGTCCCAGGGCGCCGGGAGGCGGGGCCAGGGCAAGCAGGGCATTACGCGCGGCGAGGAATTCCTTCCACAGCGCCAGTGCCGCGGCGCTGGGATCGGCCCCGCGCGCATGCGCGGCCAGCAAGGCCGAAATCCCGGGCTCCATGATTGCGGAAAGGTCTTCGACGCCCTGTTCCGCCATGGCGAGCCGCCACCCGTCGCGCACCGCGAGCGGGAAATTGCGAACCGCGCCTTCCATCGGCTCGGGCGCGATCCCGGCAAGCGTGGCGACGACTGCGGCGGCATCGTGCAGGCCCGACCATTTCATGCTCATCGCGCTCGAGGCGGCCTGGCCGAACTGCGCGCGGCCCGCGCCTGCCCAGGCGCCGGGGGAGCCCCCCCTCGATTCGAATCCGGAACGCGGCATGTCCATGGCCATGGTTCATACCTAGGCAGCGTAACCAATTTGCTAATTGCGGGCTCTAGCCAATAGCCCGGAAAGTCCGCATGAGGGCGAACAAGACAAATGGGAGAAGATCGTGGCTGGAGGGGGCGAGTTTCTCGCGAAGGAAGAATGGCGCCGGCATGGCATGGTGGCGGCGACTTCGATGGCCGGCATCACCCTGTGTTCGATGCACGGCTACACCATCGGCGTGATGATTGCCCCGCTGGAAGAGGAGTTCCGCTGGTCGCGCGCCGGGATCACCGGCGGCCTGCTGATCATCGCGACTCTCGCCGTGTTCCTTGCGCCGCTGACTGGCCGGCTGGCCGATCGCATCGGCCCGCGGCCGGTGGCCCTGGCGGGCGTGCCGCTTTTCTGCCTTGGCTTCGGCATGCTGTCGCTGGCGACCCAGGACATATGGACCTGGTGGGCCCTGTGGCTGTTCCTGACTTTCGGCAACATGGCGATCCTGCCGACGATCTGGGCAGCGGCGATCAACACTCATTTCGACAAGAACCGCGGCAAGGCGCTGGCGCTGGCCATGTGCGGCACCGGCATTGCCTCGTTCATCCTGCCGCGCGTCACGCCGCGGCTGGTGGAGGCCTATGGCTGGCGCTGGTCCTATGTCGCACTGGCCGTGGCCGGGCTGGTAATCGTCATGCCCCTGACCATCGCTTTCTTCCGCAGCGCCTTTGATAAGCGCGGTGCCATGCATGCCCCGCCGCCGCGCCCCAAGC
>JAYRPK010000098.1:0-4468 GCA_041911195.1 Novosphingobium sp.
TCGCCCTCGTCGGCGACATCCTTGAGCATGCGGTTGAACAGGCCGGGCGTGACGACCTGCCCCAGCGCCAGCTTGCGGCCAAAGGTCGATAGGAAATCCTTCAGCGCGACCAGCTTCTCGCGGCTCGGCGCCTCGTGCACCCGGTAGACCACCGGCGAGGCCTTGCTTTCCAACGCTTTGGCGGCGGCGACATTGGCGGCGATCATGAAGTCCTCGACCACGCGGTGGGCATCGAGCCGCTCGCGCACGGCGATCTCGGCGATGCGGCCCATTTCGTCGAGCATCACCCGCCGCTCGGGCAGTTCCAGCTCCAGCGGATCGCGCGTCTGGCGTGCCTTTTCCAGAGCGCGCCAGCAGGCCCACAGGTTCTGCAGGTTTTCGCCTGCCTCGCCGGTGTCGATCCGCGCCTGCGCCGTTTCATAGGCGATGACTTCGGCGATCCGCACCAGAGCGCGAGCGAAACGCCAGGCCGTCACGCGGCCATGGGCGTCGATGGTCAGGTGACAGGCCATGGCCGCCCGGTCTGCTCCGGCCTTGAGCGAGCAGACATCGGCCGAAAGCACTTCGGGCAGCATCGGCACGACCCGATCGGGGAAATAGACCGAATTGCCACGTTTCCTCGCCTCGCGGTCGACCTGCCCGCCGGGGCGGACGTAGAACGAGACATCTGCGATGGCGACGACCGCCTGGAAGCCGCCCTTACCGTCCGGCTCGGCCCAGATCGCATCGTCATGGTCGCGCGCGTCGGTCGGATCGATCGCGACGATGGGCAGGTGGCGCAGATCCTCGCGCTTCTCCTCGCTCAGCGCCAGCTTCGCCGCGAGCCTTGCCTCCTCCAGCGCCTCATCAGCGAAGGCGAAGGGGATGCCGTGCTTGTGGATGGCAATCAGGCTGAAGGCGCGCGGGGCCAGCGGATCGCCGAGAATGTCGGTTACTTTCACGCCCGCGCGCGGCGAGCGGCCGGCGGGTTCAGCCAGCACCAGGTTGCCAGGCTCCGCCCCGCCCGGATCGGCGATCGGCACCGAATTGCGCACGCGCTTGTCGACCGGCGCCAGCCAGCCCTTCCCCGCCTTGTCGATCTCGACGACGCCCAGCAACTGATCGGCGCGGGCGGGCAGCTTCTTCATCGGATGGGCGCGCCAGCCCGCCCCTGCTTCCTCGGTGCGGGCCAGCACCCGATCGCCGACTTTCAGCGCCGACTGCTTCGCCCGCTCGATCACGCGCAGGCGCGGCGGCGGCGAACCATCATCGGGCGACCAGTTGTCCGGAATGGCTATTGCCTCGCCATCCTCAATCGCCGCGACGCGCAGCACTGTTACCCGCGGCACGCCGCCCATGCGGTGGAAGGCGCGCTTTTCGCCATCGATCAGGCCTTCGTCGGCCATGTCGCGCAGCAGCGCCTTCAGTGCGATCTTCTCCTGCCCCTTGAGCCCGAAGGCGCGCGCGATCTCGCGCTTGCCGGCGGGCTCACTGGACGACTGGATGAAGTCGAGGATTTGCTTGGCGGTGGGCAGGCCGGGCTGACTTGGACGTTTCAAAACGACACCGGCGCTTCCCCGAAGCGGTTGGGCCCGGGTGTGGACTTGCGCACCCCGGCATAGATCACCAGGCCCAGCGCGGCATAGCCGAGCAGCCCCATCAGTCCCTGTTCCTGCATCATTTGAACGGAATTGGGCGGGTTTTCAGGGTTCATGGTGGCGATCATCTTGGCGACCTTGTGCATTTGCGCGGGAGCGTCGTACAGCGCCAGGGCATAGATCGCACCGGGCAGCGCCGCCCACCAGCCGCTCAGGTCCGAATCGTGCAGGCGGCGCACCAGACTGGGCAGGATCGCAAGGCTGGTGACGGCGGAGATGGCGATCCCGAACCACGCGACCTGCTCCATCGCCCCGGCCATGGCGCCCATCATGTTCGCCTGCATCGCCTGGGGATCGAGATTGGCCTTGGCGGAATCGACGATCGTGCCGAAAATGGCGATCAGCATGGGCACGGCAATAGCGATGCCCGACACCATGCGAACGATGTACATGAAGAGCACGAAATACCAGAACGTCTGCCGGGCATCGCGGCCTTCGAAGTTGAACAGGTTGCGCATGCCATATTTCATTGCACTCCACATGGTCGGATCCCCTCTTGCGCTTGCAGCCTGCGGCCTTCCTGCCGGCAAAGGCACCTTTGCCGGAATGTGATGCGCTGTCCATGGGCCTGTTGCGCCCCGGCGGCCATCCGGATTGTAGATCGCGGCAAGTCTGACTAGGCTGCTGCCCACCATGCTGGTTTCAAGAGGTTGTCCGACCATGAAATACGTCATCGCCGCATTGCTGGCAGGCAGTGCGCTTGCCGCACCTGCCCAGGCTGTAACGCTTCCGGTCGACCGGTTCATCGGCACGATCATGGCCGATGCGAAAGATGCCGCCACGATCGACCGTCGCTGCGACGCCTATATTAGCGAAATCACCAGACGGCAGGTCCAGCTTGAAGGTGAACGCGGTAGGGCCAGCGTGGCCATCACCCTGCAGCGCTATGACGACATAGTGAACCTGATCGGTTCGGCCGCCGGCGAGTTCACTCTCTACCGTGAGGTGATGGACGACGATGCCCGGCGCAAGGCCGGCGGCAACTGCGAAGTGCGGCTCAGTTCGGCGGCAAGCAAGCTCAGCCTTTCGCGCGGGGTGTTTGACCGGCTGAAGGCGATCGACGCCGGCAAGGCGGATGCGGCGACCCGGCTCTATCTCCAGCGCCAGCTCGCCGACTTCGAGCGCGCCGGCGTCGCGCTCGACGAAGCGGGACGCAAGGAAGTCCAGGCGATCCAGGATGAGCTGGCACGGCTCGCCACCGATTTCGAAAGCGGTATCGCCGATGGCCGCAAGACTGTCCTGGCCGATCCCGCTGAGCTGGAAGGCCTGCCCGCCGATTACATCGCGGCGCACAAATCGGGCGCCGATGGCAAAGTCGTCATCTCGACGGACTATCCCGACATCACGCCGGTCATGTCCTATGCGAAGAGCGATGCCCTGCGCCGGCGCATGATGGAAGCCAACCTGACCCGCGCCTGGCCGCAGAACGATGACAGGCTGCGCCGGATACTCGAGCTGCGGCGGCAATTGGCGATCAAGCTCGGCCGGCCCGACTATGCCTCGCTGATCCTCGAGAAAAAGATGCTCGACAGCCCGGCGAAGGTCGAGGCGCTGCTGACCGACATGGCCAGCGCCGCCCGCCCCGCCGCGCAGCGCGACTATGCGCGCAAGCTGGCCGCCCTGCGCGCGCTGACGCCGGATGCGACCACGATCGAGGCCTGGCAGAACGGCTACCTCGGCCAGATCGTCCAGAAGCAGGAATTCGCCTTCGACCGGCAGGAAGCCCGGCAATACTTCACCTACAACAACGCCCGCGACGGCATTCTCAAGCTGACCGAGGACCTGTTCGGCGTTGATATCCGTCCGTGGAACACCCGGACCTGGCATCCCGATGTCGAAGCCTACGAACTTTACGACAAGGGCCGGCTGATCGGCCGGTTCTATTTCGATTCGCACCCCCGTCCGGGCAAGTACAACCACGGCAACATGGTGCCGCTGCGCAACGGCATTGCCGGGCGCACCGTGCCGGTGGCGGCGCTGGTGATGAACCTGCCCAAGGGCGATCATGCCACCGGCCTGATGGAACACGGCGACGTGGTGACCTTCCTTCATGAATTCGGCCACATGATCCACGGCATGTTCGGCACCTCGCGCCGCTGGGCCGGGATCAGCGGCATCACCACCGAATGGGACTTCGTCGAAGCGCCCTCGCAGATGCTCGAGGAATGGGTCTACGACTACGACACGCTCAAGGGCTTTGCAGTGAACGCCAAGGGCGAGCCCATTCCGCAAGGCCTTGTAGAGAAGATGAACCGGGCGCGCTATTTCGACATGGGTCTTGCCGACATGCGCCAATTGGCGCTGTCCAATATCTCGCTGCGCCTGCACCAGGGCGCGCCGCCGGCGGACCTGGGCTCGGCCGCCCGGCAGCTCGATCGCGAATACAACCTGGTGCCGCTGCCTGAATTCTCGCAGTTCCAGGCGAGTTTCGGTCACCTGTCCGGCTATTCGGCGGCCTATTACACCTACCGCTGGTCAAAGGTGATCGCCGACGACCTGTTCACCCAGTTCCGCGCCAAGGGCCTGCGCGACAGGGCGACCGCCGATCGCTATCGCCGGCTGGTCCTGGCCCCCGGCGGTTCGAAGCCGGCCGCCGACATGGTGCGGGAGTTCCTTGGCCGGCCTGTAAGCCTGGACGCCTACAAGGCAGAGATGGCCAATGACAGGTGAGCCGACGCGGCTACTCGACGTGTCAATAGGCGCGTGCGATGTAGATCCGCTCGACCGCCGGCTTGCCGGTGAACAGGCATTGCCCTTCGGCTGGCGCTCCGTTCATCGGCGTGTTGCGGATGGTGAGCTTGAGCGCCTTGAGCTTCGCCGTGACCTGCTCA
>JAYRPK010000099.1:0-8441 GCA_041911195.1 Novosphingobium sp.
CCCGACATGCTCGCCCGCTTCCATCCGCGCATGGGCTTTGGCGGCATCGGCCAGCGGTAGGATACAATCCATCACCGGGCGCAGCGAGCCCTCTTCGACCAGGGGCCAGACGTGCTGGGCGATTTCATGGGCGAGCAGCGCCTTGAATTCGGCGCTGCGCGGCCGCAGCGTCGAGCCGGTAAGGGTATACCTCCGGGCCATGACCACCGCCATGTTGAGCTCTGCCCTGGCACCGCCGAGAATGGCGATGGTGACATGGCGGCCATCCTCCGCGAGGCACCTCAGGTTGCGCGGGACATAGTCGCCCGAGACCATGTCCAGCACCAGGTTCACGCCCTTGCCGCCGGTGATCCGCGCCACTTCCTCGACGAAGTCCTGCGCCTTGTAATCGATCGCGTGGGCCGCGCCGATCTCCATGGCCCTAGCGCATTTGTCCGCACCGCCGCAGGTGACGATCACGGTCAGTCCGAACAGGCGGCCGAGCAGGATCGCCATGGAGCCGATGCCACTGGTGCCGCCATGGACCAGCAAGGTCTCGCCTTCCTTCGCCCAGCCGCGCTCGAACACGTTGTGCCAGACGGTGAACAGGGTTTCGGGCAAGGCCGCCGCCTCGGCCAGGGGCAGGCCTTCGGGCACTGGCAGGCAATGGCGCGCATCGGCCGTGCAGTATTGCGCGTAGCCGCCGCCCGCCACCAGCGCGCATACCGGCTGCCCGAGCAGCGCCGGTTCGACCCCGTCGCCCAGCGCCACGACCTGCCCCGACACTTCGAGCCCCGGTGTGGCCGAGGCCCCCGGCGGCGGCGGATAGGCCCCCTGGCGCTGGGCGACATCGGGGCGATTCACCCCGGCGAATGCCACCTTGATCAGCACTTCGCCCGGTCCTGGTTGGGGCACGGGCTGCTCTTCGGGCCGGAGCACTTCAGGGGCCCCAGGTGCCTCGATACCCACCGCCATCATGGATTCAGGAACGAATTCCGGCATTTGCACCCCCAGCTGGCCACGCAGAAACTGCGGTGTGCACTAAATGCCGGACCGGTTGACAGCAAGCCTGCTTGCTTGGATGTTGCCTGACAATGGACGAAGACGACCGCCCGAAACAGCGTGGCGATGCCGCCAGCGCGCTGGGCCGCGAAAGCCTCGACAGCTATTCGCGCGACGAACTCGATGAGCGCGTCGCCATGCTCGAAGCCGAGATCGCCCGGGTCAAGGCGCACCGCGACAAGGCGCAGGCGCACATGCAGGCAGCCGACGCGCTGTTCAAGAAGCCGTCATGAACGGCACGCCGATCATCGCGGCATCTCGCAATATGCTGTGCAATACCCATATTGTCGCTGTTAACCGCCTGTATCTGGCGACTGCCTTACCCTTCTCCCCGGCACACCAACCGAAAGTGTCCTGAAATGCCCAGTTTCGCCTCCAGCCTGGAAAAGACCTTGCATGCCGCACTGGCGCACGCGTCGGACCGCAGCCACGAATATGCCACGCTAGAGCACCTGCTGCTCGCGCTGATCGACGATCCGGACGCGTCCACCGTGATGCAGGCCTGCGGCGTCGACCTGGGCGACCTGGGCGATGTCGTGCGGCAGTATCTCGATCAAGAGTACCAGTCGCTCAAGACCAAGGACAAGGGCGATCCCGCCCCCACCGCCGGCTTCCAGCGGGTGATCCAGCGGGCGATCCTGCACGTCCAAAGCTCGGGCAAGGACACCGTGACCGGAGCCAACGTGCTGGTCGCCCTGTTTTCCGAACGCGACTCCTATGCCGTCTATTTCCTGCAGCAGCAGGACATGAGCCGGCTCGACGCGGTCAGCTATATCAGCCACGGCATCGGCAAGGGCGGCAGCCGCCGCATCGAGGACCGCTCCGCCAAGGCTGCCGAGAGCGAGGCTCCGCCGCAGGAGGAAAAGAGCGATCCCAAGGCCGGCAAGAAGGAAACCGCGCTCGATCAGTTCTGCATCAACCTCAACGAGAAGGCGCTGTCGGGCAAGGTCGATCCGCTGATCGGCCGCGGGCCGGAAGTCGATCGCACGATCCAGATCCTCTGCCGTCGCTCGAAGAACAATCCGCTTTATGTTGGCGATCCCGGCGTCGGCAAGACCGCCATCGCCGAGGGGCTGGCGCGCAAGATCGTCGAGGGCAACGTGCCCGAGGTGCTGGCCAATGCGGTGATCTACAGCCTCGATATGGGCGCGCTGCTGGCCGGCACCCGCTATCGCGGCGATTTCGAGGAACGCCTCAAGCAGGTCGTCTCCGAGCTCGAAAAGATGCCCGAGGCCGTTCTGTTCATCGACGAGATCCACACGGTGATCGGCGCCGGCGCGACCAGCGGCGGGGCTATGGACGCCTCCAACCTGCTCAAGCCCGCGCTTTCGGGCGGCACGATCCGCTGCATCGGCTCGACCACCTACAAGGAATTCCGCAACCACTTCGAAAAGGACCGTGCGCTGCTGCGCCGGTTCCAGAAGATCGACATCAACGAGCCGACCGTCGAGGACACCATCAAGATCCTCAAGGGGCTCCGGTCTGCTTTCGAGGAGCACCACAAGGTCCGCTACACCCCCGACGCGATCAAGACCGCGGTCGAGCTTTCGGCCCGCTACATCAATGATCGCAAGCTGCCCGACAAGGCGATCGACGTGATCGACGAGGTCGGCGCCATGCAGATGCTGGTGCCGCCCTCGCGGCGCAAGAAAGTGATCACGCCCAAGGAAATCGAGGCAGTGATCGCCACCATGGCGCGCATCCCGCCCAAGTCGGTCAGTTCCGATGACCGCCAGGCGCTGGAACATCTCGACCGCGACCTCAAGCGCGTGGTCTTCGGCCAGGACAAGGCGATCGAAGTGCTGTCCTCGGCGATGAAGCTCAGCCGCGCCGGGCTGCGCGATCCCGACAAGCCGATCGGCTCCTTCCTGTTCTCCGGCCCGACCGGCGTCGGCAAGACCGACGTCGCCAAGCAGCTCGCCCAGATCATGGGCATTCCGATCCAGCGCTTCGACATGAGCGAATATATGGAGCGCCACTCGGTCAGCCGCCTGATCGGCGCGCCTCCGGGCTATGTCGGCTTCGACCAGGGCGGCTTGCTCACCGACGCGGTCGACCAGCAGCCGCATTGCGTGCTGCTGCTCGACGAGATCGAGAAGGCGCACCCGGACCTGTTCAACATCCTCTTGCAGGTGATGGACAACGGCAAACTGACCGATCACCACGGCAAGACCGTCGACTTCCGCAATGTCGTCCTCATCATGACGACCAATGCCGGCGCCTCCGACATGGCGCGCCAGGGCATCGGTTTCGGCGACGTCTCCAAGGAAGACGCCAGCGAGGAAGCGGTGAAGCGGATGTTCAGCCCCGAATTCCGCAACCGGCTCGATGCGATCGTGCCCTTCTCCTACCTGCCGACCGAAGTCATCAGCCGGGTGGTGGACAAGTTCATCCTCCCGCTCGAATTGCAGCTGGCCGAACAGAACGTCCACATCCAGTTCGACAGCGAGGCCCGCGCCTGGCTGGGCGAGCGCGGCTATGACAAGCTCTACGGCGCAAGGCCCATGGCCCGGCTGATCCAGGAGAAGGTCAAGCAGCCGCTCGCCGAGGAGCTGCTGTTCGGCAAGCTGGCCCATGGCGGCGAAGTGCAGGTGGCGGTGAAGGACAATGAAGCAGGCCAGCGGGCTCTGAACTTCATCCTCACGCCAGCCCCGCCCAAGCTGGTCAAGAAGGCCGCCAAGAAGGCGCCGCCGCCGCGCAAGGGCAAGGCCGAGCCCGCGCCGGACGGCGGGGAGGCGGGTTGACGCGAGTCAATCCGCTGCCGGCCCTGCCGGGCTAGACACAAAGCCTGTTTTACCGAATTCTGCCGGAGTTTGCGCCGTGGCCAGTGCCGCCGAGACCGTACCCAACACGCCGTTCCACCTGCTGGGCGGCCATGACACCTTCCAGGCCATCGCCGACCGGTTCTACGACCTGATGGACAGCGATCCGGCCTATGCCGAGCTGCGCGCCATGCATGCCGAGGACCTGTCGCGCATGCGCATCGAACTGACCCGGTTCCTCACCGGCTGGGCGGGCGGCCCGCGCGACTGGTTCGAGGACAACCCCGGCCGCTGCATGATGAGCGTGCACAAGCCCTATGCGATCACCCAGCAGGTTGCCGGGCAATGGGCCGATGCGATGACGCGCGCCATAGCCGATGTCGCACCCGCCCGCGCCGATCTCGCGGCACAATTGACGCAGCTGCTTGGCGACATGGCGCGCGGAATGGGGCGCTAGACCCAATCCGACCAGGTATGGGTCCAGGCTCTGTTTAAGTTAGCCTGAAACAAGCGCGGCACGGGATCTCAGGCGGCCTGCTTTGAGCAGGGCGTTTGCGGTGACGATGGTCATGCGCCTGACCGGCCCGGAAACTCTGATCCGCTCAATCGCAGCAATCACCCTGCTGGCCGATTTCGGACCGGTCCAGCCATTGCAGGTCGTGCCAGGTCAGCTTGCGCCCGTCGTGCGCCTGGATGGCGATGGGCTCGATCGGCTGGCCGTCGCGCCGGTCGGTCAGCACCGGGTTCGATGCCACGCCGAGGCCATATTTTTCGCCCCATTGCCGCAGCGCCAGCAAGGCGGGCAGCAGGGCTATGCCTTTTTCTGTCAGCCGGTATTCGACCTTGCGCCGGTCATGCTCGCAGGTCTGGCGCTGCATGATTTCTTCCTCGACCAGCCGGGATAGCCGGTTGGCCAGGATGTTCCTGGCTATCCCGAGCGATTCCAGGAAGTGCTCGAAATGGCAGATGCCATTGAACGCCGCGCGCAGGATCATGAACGACCAGCGGTCACCCATCACCTCGAGCGCGCTGGGAAGCCCGCATTCGTTCAGGTCGTCACGCAGTTTTTCCATGGCCATGGTCCGATTGTCCGGCTGCTTGCGGTTTTTGCAAGGCAAATTGCGCACAACGCAATTTCAGTTTTTAGTTGCAACCTAAAACTTAGTCATATAGGTAGCGATTCGCAACCTAGTTCGACTCTCCTCCCCGGGATCCCGATGCAGGCTGCAAGACCAAGGAGACTAGCCATGACAACCGCGACCGCGCGGAGGATTCCGCGCAGCCTGATCGCCGCCGCGCTGGCCCTGGCCAGCACTGTCGCCAGCTTCGCCATCACGGCAGCGCCCGCCGACGCAGCGCCACGCGGCGGGGTCTATGCCGCGACCCTGACCACCCCCCTCGCCCAGCCGCGCCGCGAAATCGTCGATGGTGCGGTGTGGCGTTGCGAGGGCGACCGCTGCTCGGCTCCGGCCGATGGCGCCCGGGCCATGACAATCTGTGGCAAGGTTTCGCGCCGGTTCGGCGCCCTCTCGCGCTTCACGACCCCCCAAGGCGAGTTGGCGGCCGACGAACTGGCGCGCTGCAACGGGAGCTGAATTCCCGGCTGCCGGCCGGGGAAGGCACTTATCCTTGACCTTGCCAAGGTGAGTCGCTATGCGCGCGCCTTCCCCGGAAACGGCCAATTTTTTCTAAGCGAGTAAAGCCATGTCCCGCATCTGCGAACTGACCGGCAAGGGCCGCCAGACCGGCCACAACGTCAGCCACGCCAACAACAAGACCAAGCGCGTGTTCCTGCCCAACCTGCAGAACGTCACGCTGATCTCGGACGCGCTGGAGCGCAGCTTCCGGTTCCGCGTCTCGGCGCATGGCCTGCGTTCGGTCGAACACGTCGGCGGCCTCGACAACTGGCTGCTCAAGACTGCGGACACCAAGCTTTCGCCGCGCGCCGTCAAGGTGAAGCGCGACATTGCCAAGAAGCAGGCGGCCTAAGGGCTTCCCGGTTATCTGGTCCGGGGCAATCGCGCCGGATCCAGCACCATCTTCCAAAGCAGCGTACGCTGGCTGAGCGCCTGGTTGTCGTCTGACATCAGCCAGACCGTCACTTTGCCATCGCTGCGCGGCTCGATGGCAATCCCCTCGAAATTGTCGACCGGAAGTTGCGAAGACAGCTTGGCGACCTCGCGCGCGCGCCAGACGCCGCCCGGGCGAATGTCGGCCGGATCGGCCAGCGCGATCCTCCCGGCGAAGCGGAACGGCATCGGCCAGACCAGCCGCCGCATCAGTACCAGCACGCGGCCGTCGGGCAATTGCGCCATGTCGACCGGGTTGAAGCGCTCGGGCCCGGCAAAGGTGAATGTGGCCGGCTTGCCGCCGGCCAGGGGATCGCCGGGATAGAGCAGCGCCCGGTGCCGTCCCTGCTCGTTCCAGCCATTGGACCCTTCTCGCATCAGGACGAATCGCCCGTCGGCGAGGCGCAGCATGGCCTCGGGGCCGAGGTTGACGCCCCAGTTGCGCAATTCGGCAGGGTAGGCCGTGGCTTCCAGATTCAGCCCGGAATCGTAGCGCATCAAGGCGTTGCGCCCTTCGGTCGCCAGCCAGATCTGACCGCTGGCGGGATCGCGAGTCGCCGATTCGGCATCGTGATTGGTCTTGAACTCTTGCGGATCATGAAAGATCCGGCGCATGCCCTGCGGTCCGGGCGGCGATCCGGGAACAGAAAAGCGCAGGAGGAACCCCAGGTCGCTGACAGCCAGCATCCGCCCCTCGCCCAGCGGCACCAGCGCCGAGTAGCCGCCGAAGAAGAAATGCGGGCTCTTGAGCTGCCACACCTGTTCCAGTTCGAACGGGCCCAGGCTGGCGGCGCTGAGCGCGCGCGGCGGCAACGGCACGGGATCGATCTGCAGCGCCAGATCGAATGACGGCCGCTTGAGCGGCGATCGCAGCCAGGTTCCCGGCGCGAGCGCGATCAGCAGAAGAACTATGGCGAAGCGGCGCACTTCACCTCATCGGCCCGGCAAACAGCAGCGGGTCGAGCCGCGTGTTGCGCCACTTCATGCTCCAGTGGAGATGCGGGCCGGTGGCACGACCGGTCATGCCGATGCGCCCGATCACCTGCCCCTGCTTTACATGCTCGCCCTCGCGCACCAGCAGTTGCGAGCAATGCAGGAAGGCGCTGTTGAGCCCCATGCCGTGGGCGATCATGAGCAAGTTGCCTTCCAGCGTGAACGGGCTTTGCGCCGCCAGGATCACCACGCCGTCGGCCGGGGCGACGAAAGGCGTGCCGCTGCCCCCGGCGATGTCCGCGCCCGAATGGAAGCTGCCCGGCGTGCCCCGATAGATCCGCTGCGAACCAAAAAATCCGGACAGCCGGCCCGTCACCGGCCAGACGAATTGCTGGCGCCAGCCCTGACTGTCGACTTCCAGCGCGCGGGCGGAATTGATCTGCGCCAGCTCGGCGGCGCGGCGGCGGGCGAACTCCTCGCTGGGCACCGCGCCGGGGCGCGGGCCGACGGCCACGTGCTCGATCTTCCAGGCGCGGCGCGAAACGGCCAGTTCGCGCCTGACCGGATCGCCGCCTTCGGTTCTCGCCACCAGTTCCGCCGCAGGCCCGGCATCGCGATCGAAGGCAATCATGAAGGCGCCGTCGCCAGCCAGGGGTACGCTGGCCCCATTCAGCTGCAGGTCAACCGTGCCGCGCGGCGCTATTCCGCGCAGCCAGCCGCCCTGGGTCAGCTCTCCGCTGAGCGTGAAATCGGAACCGCGAGTGCCTGCCTGCCACATTGCCGCCGAACCCGCCATCGCGGGCGCAATGGCCTGTTTCGATGGTGCTTCGCCGGCGTTGCCGCTGGATGGACCACTGCTGCTGCAACTCCCCGCCGCCAGCAGCGCCAGGAAGCCCAGGTTGCGCCAGCGCGGGCGCGCCGCGACGCTCACGCCTGGCCCAGCAGCCGCCGGGTGGCGCATTCCGCGCTGGCATAGGCTTCCTGCCGCTCGACGCTCCAATAGCGCAAGGCCTCCAGCGCAATCGCCTCGCCGCTGACCGCGCAGGCGACGAAACTGCCGCTGGTCAGCACGCGAAAGCCATTGGGGCCATAGTGCAGGGTGGCGGGGCGTTCGGAAGCGGACATCAGCATGGGGCGACGACTAGCAAAGGCGAGGGATCAAAGCAATTTGCCCTGCTCGGGCGAATCGGCGGGTCGTGCAGGCGCAGGGCGCGGGCTGCGTTTGGCGGCGACCGGCCCACCGGCAGCGACGCGGCCATCGGCGAATTCGATTTCCAGCGCGGCACTGGCCCGCGCCGCCGAGGCGGACATCACCGGTTGCCCCGCCTCGTCGCGCACGATGGCATAGCCGCGCTTCAACACCTGTTGCGGGCTCAGTTGCTCGACCATGCGCGCAAGGCTCGCCAATCGCTCGCGCCCTTCGGCAATGCGGCGAAGGGCGAGCGCCGGCGACAGCCGCGCACCAGCCAGCCGCTCCCTGCCACGCACCAACCGCGCCATAAGCAGAGGGGCGGACAGGCCGGCCGACGCCTGCTGCAGGGCATGGCGGGCCGCCACCGTCCGGTCCCACAACCCGCGCCGCAGCCGCTCCGCCTCGCCGTCGAGCCGCTGTGTGGCCAAGGCCAGCATGGCCTCG
>JAYRPK010000100.1:0-7021 GCA_041911195.1 Novosphingobium sp.
CTAAACCAACGAACGTCCACACAATCGCCGCAGTAGCCGTAACTGAAATCGGATACTGCACGGTCGAGTAACCCGTCGGCAATGCCAAAACGGCCAAAACAAAATTCACCGCATTGAGCAGGCCGGCCACGACGCAGCCGAAACCGACTGAACGCACCACGACCCCAAATGCATCCCGCGCACTCATGGCAATCCCCCTGTTGACAAGCCCTACCCCTTCAACTCCCGCCCGACGGTAATCCCCGCCACCCGGCCCATGGTGATCGCATTGGCCACCGAGTTGCCGCCGCCGACATAGCGTTCACCCAGCACGCCTGCCCCGCACTCGCCAGCCGCGAACAGCCCCGGGATGATCCGGCCGTCCTCGTCCAGCGCATGGGCATCGGGATCGATGCGCGGGCCGACGCCGGTCAGGGTGAAGCCGCCGTTGACATGGCGGAAGGCGTAAAACGGGGCCTGTTCGATCGGGAACAGTTCCTCCATCGAGCGCAGGAACCAGCGGTCCTGGCCAGAGGCGATATCCTCGTTGAACTGCTCGACCGTCACCGCCAGCGCACCCGGACGCATCGAAAGCTTGCCGGCCAGCGCCTCCAGCGTGTCGGCCATGACGATGTCGCCGTTCTTCACGCATTCGAGCACGAAGTCCGGATCCCAGCCCCGTGCGAAGCCGCTGCGGCTGGGATCGGCGCGCAGGCGGCCGCCTTCGTCGAACACGCCCCAGACGTTGTTGCCCTGCTCCTTGATCAGCCCCGGCATCACCGCATAGGGGGCGGTTTCGGGGGCGAAGCGCTGGCCGCGGCCGTTGACGTAGACCACCGAAGTGGGCTGGTAGCCGTGGAAGCCGAGCGGCGCATTGGGCAGGAACGGGCCGGAGACAGCAAGCCCGCAGTTCTTGCCGATGATATGCGCGCCCGCCTGCTGCGCCATGACCACCCCGTCGCCCCGGCTGCCCACCGCCGAGCCGAAGCGCGGGTGATAGCCCTCCGGCAGTGCGTCATAGGCATCGGGGAACCAGGCGCGGATCATCTCGCGCGGGCCATTGGCGATGCCGCCGCAGGCGAGCAGCACGGCATGGCTGGTCAGCCGCTCGCCATCGACCTCGACGCCCTTCACTGCTCCGTCCTCGACGATCAGCTGCTTGACCCGGGTATTGAGCACAAGCTCCACCCCCAACACCGCGCGGCGGTTTTCCATGGCGTTGATATAGACCGAGCCGCCGTCTGCCGGGCAATGCCCGCGCGGCGGCCATTCGACCCCGGCGGCATAGAGCCCGCCGCCCTCGACCGAGCCGGGAAATACTGGCTGCTTGGGCTTGTGGGCCACGCGTTCGGGATAGGTCACGCCGATCGACATCAGCCATTCCAGCGTCGGCGTCGCCTCGTCGCAGAACTTGCGGATCAGCGCCGCCGGTTGCCTCCAGGCGTTGAGCGTCATGTAGTAGTCGTAATAGTCGTCGATGGAATCGGCGAGGCCGAGCTTCTTCTGGAGTGAGGTGTCGGCGGCGTTGAACACGCCGTCGGACAGCGCGGTGGAGCCGCCGATCCTGTCCTCGGCTTCGAGGATGATGACCTTGCAGCCCGCCTGAGCCGCCCAGATCGCGCCCGCCATGCCGGCGCCGCCCGCGCCGATGACGATCAGGTCGTAGTCAGGGGTCTGGGTCATCTTTTCCTCTCCGCTTTTTGGGGCTGTTAAGCGGGAGAGGAGTGTAACGGCAACCTAATTCCTCCCCCAAACGGGGGAGGGGGACCATGCAAAGCATGGTGGAAGGGGGCTCGCAAAGAACGCGCGCGGTAACGCGCAGCCGCTATCGCGGCTAATTTGGTGCGCCCCCTTCCGCCTCCTTCGGAGGCACCTCCCCCAAAGGGGGAGGATCTTGCAGGGTCAGCTCTGCTCTTCCGGCAGCCGCAGCACCATGCCGTCCATCGCTTCCACCACCGGCACCTGGCAGGAAAGGCGCACCCCGTCGCCCTGCTCGTTCCAATAGTCGAGCATCTCCGTCTCGCTCTCGCGCGGGGCGGGCATCAGCTTGCCCCACTCTGCATCGAAGTAGATCCGGCAAGTGCCGCAGGCGCAATTGCCGCCGCATTCGGCAAGGATGCCCGGCACGTTGGCGGCCACTGCGTTCTTCATCAGAGAGAGGCCGGGCCGGGCCTCGACCAGAGTCTCGCGGCCGTCGAATTCGACGAAAGTGATCTTGACCAATTGCCTGCCCCTCAGATCTTGTCGAACAACATGTGCTGCGCCAGCACGCCATAGAGCGAGTAGTTCGGCAGGTACTGGAACGGCCGGGCGACCTTGGGATCGTGCTTGCTCGGGTCCAGCCGGATGTTCCTGATCCGCGGCAGCAAGCGCTCCATCGCGACGCGGCCCTCGGCGCGCGCCAAAGGCCCGCCGGCGCAGGCATGCAGGCCACGCCCGAAGGTGACGTGCTGGCGCACGTTCTTGCGGTCGGCCTTGAAGCTGTGCGGGTCGTCGAACTTGGCCGGATCGCGGTTCATCGCCGCGATGTTGAGCATCACGTGCTGGCCGGGCTCGAAGGTGAAGCCGCCCACAGTCACCCGGTTGCGCACGAGGCGGAAGGAGGTCTTGGTCGTCCCCTCGATCCGCAGCGCCTCGTCGACGAAATCGGGGATCAGCGCCGGGTTTTCGCGCAGCCGGTCTTCCAGCCCGGGCGTGCTCGCAAGATTGCGCAGCATGGCGGCGAACAACTGCACCGTCGTGTCCTGCCCGGCGCCGAACAGGAAGGTCGCGACCGAGACCACGGCCTCGGGCGGCGGCAGGGTGCCGTCGTCATACTTCTGCGCGCAAAGGCGCGAGAGCACATCGTCGCGCGGATTGGCGCGGCGGTCGAGCACATAGCCATAAAACTGCATGCCCATCCGCGCGAGCGGGTTGGCGCCCATGTCGAAGCCGCCACCCAGGTTGCCCGGCATCTGGCTGGGATCGGCCGCCATGCCGCGCACCATGGCGCGATCTTCCTCGGGAACGCCGATCAGCTCGGCGATCACCAGCTGGGCAAAGGGCTGGCCAAAGTCGGTAACGACGTTGAAATGCCCCTTGTCGATGAATTCGTCGATGATCTGGTCAGCCACTTCATACATGTAGGCCTCGTTGGCCTTCATCCGCGCCGGAGTGATGATGCCATTGAGGATCGCCTTCGACTTCTCGTGCGCCTCGGTATCTTCCGACATGATCTGCGAGAGATAGGGATTGGCGTTGCGGCACTCGTCGATCTGCTCGTCCATCGAGCGATTGGGATCGTATTCCAGTGGCAGGAAAGGCCCGGTGACGGTGTTGAGCGCCGAGAAATTCACGTCGTCGCGGAAGATGGTGCAGCCTTCCTCATAGCCGGTGACGGCAATGACGTTGCGGTTGCCCAGCGGCACGATCGGCCCCTTTTCGCGCAGGTATTCGAAATAGGCGAAGGGGTTTTCGGTGACGGCATAGTCGCTGAAGACGTCTGCCTTGGAATAGTCGATCTTGCTCTGGTCGGTCATCGCTGTGCCTCTCGCAAATTTTTGCTAGACAGGTGTATAGCAACCGGCGACGGAGGCGGTCAACCGCCCTCCGGCCCGGCAGGAAAACTCGTGTCGCCCGTCGCGGCGAAACGCTCCAGCGCCGCGTCCACCAGCGCCCGCAGCTTGGCGTGGCCGGCAGTAATGCCGACGGCATCTTCCTGCACCATGGTATAGGCAAGGCTGGCCATGACGATGGTCGCCACTTCGGGATCGATGCTGGCGGCAATGCCCCGCGTGGCGAGGTGCCGGGTGAGAATCCGCGTCTGCGCAGCCCGCGCCGCCTCGGCCGCTTCGCGCACCACTTCGCGCACTGCCGGCTGCCGCGCCGCCAGGGCCGCGAATTCGAGCGAGAGCAGCGCGAAATCGCGGTCGTTGCTCATCCGCCAGATGGCGCACAGCGGATCGGCCTGCATCGCCGGCTCCTCCAGCGCGGCCAGCGCCCGCGCGGAGGTGCGCCGCACCAGTTGCACGATGATATCGTCCATCGTTTCGAAATAGTAATGGACGATCTGCCGCTTGAGCGAGAGGCGATCCGCCAGCGTCCGCGCGGTCAGCGCGCCATGCCCGCATTCGCGAATGATCGCCTCGGCCGCATCGAGCAGCCGCGCGTGCATCTCCGAATCCGGGGCGGCCCTGCGCCTGTTGGAAGCCAAGCTCTAGTGCCCGATCAGCCGGCGCTGGTGCCCAGATCGGCGGTCCACACCGCCCCGTGGACAGTGGCCGCCGCATCCGACGTCAGGAAGGCCGCCACCTGGGCGACATCCGCCGCGCTGGCCAGGCCCCTCAGGCCCGAATAACGCAGCACCTTGGTGTGATCGATCGTCTGCGGCGGGCGCATGCCCGTGGCGATATCGGTCGCCATCGGGCCGGGGCACAGTGCGTTCACCCGGATCGGTTCCTGGGCATATTCTATCGCCAGCGTCTTGGTGAGATTGATCAGCGCCGCCTTGGTGGCGCTGTATGGCCCGGTATAGGCCGTGCCCATCAGGCCGTTCGACGAGGCGACGTTGAGAATGTTGCCCCTGGCCGCGATGACATGCGGCAGGGCGGCCTGGATCAGGAAGAACGGCCCGGACAGGTTGACTGCGAGAATGCGGTTCCAGGCATCCTCCGGAACGTCGGTGAAATGCTCCATGCGCATGATCGCGGCGCAATTGACCAGCACCGTAAGGTTCCCGGTCTGCGCCACGCAGTCGGCAATGGCGTCGACGCACTGCTGGCGGTTCGACACGTCGAGCGTGCGGGCCGTCACTTCGTGGCCCAGTCCTCGCAGTTCGGCAGCGGTTTCCTCAAGCGTGTCGTCCAGCACGTCGGCCAGGTAGAGCCGGTGCCCGCTCGCCCCCAGGGCAAGCGCGATCTCGCGCCCCAGTCCGCGCGCGGCGCCGGTGATGAATGCTGTCTTTTCGGGCATGGTCTCTCCTCTGTGGGTCAACGCGTAGCGGCGGAATCGCCCTTGCGCCAGTTCGGGATTTTGCCAGTCCGCCCCTTCACCGCTGCCTTCGGATCATCGCCGGCCATGCGTCCGCGCCTGGAAATCCGGCGGTTTTCCAGCGATCCAGCGCAGAAAAGTGGCCAGCGCGGGATGATCGCGCAACCCGCCGGGCAAGGCCGCCAGCCGTGCCAGTTCGGCATTGGAAAAGTTCACATGGATGGTGCGGTGGCAGATCGGATGGAGCGCGACTGTTTCACGTCCACCACGGCTCTTGGGGAGCGGGTGATGCCATTCGATGCGCCGCCCCAGCGGTCGCGCGCAGAGCCAGCACATGCCGGTCGCGTCGTCACGCTCAACCATGGCCCGGCCACGCGCACGCGGGCCCGGCACCCGAGCCCCCTCGCCCTGCCGCGAAAATGACTGCCAGCATTAGGAAGTTATCAAAGTTTCAACCTTAATGTTCAATCACGAATTGCCTGCGCCGACCTTGGCCAGGTCCGCAAGTGCACGGGATAGAAGTCACTATGAGCGCATTTGGCCGAAAGACTGGCGCAGGCGGCATGGCCCCGGGCGCACGCCCCGCATTCGGGGTGGCGCGGCCAATGAAAGGCGGAGTCGATTCCGCGCCGCAGCCGGGTTCCGCACCCATTCCGCAAGCGCCCATCCCGGGCGGCAACCAGTTTCCGCCCCTGCCGGGCGAGGAAGCGCTGGACCGTCCGGTCGACAATGCCTCGCTGCGCGCCGATGCGATGACTCGGCTTGCCGACCGCGCCAATTCCGTGGTCGAAGCCAGCGCCGAGGCCCAGGGCTTCGAAGCCTCGGTCCACAAGATCAAGGAGCAGGTGCTCCCCCGCCTGCTCGAGCGCGTCGACCCGGAAGCCGCGGCAACGCTGACCAAGGACGAGCTCAGCGAGGAATTCCGCCCGATCATCCTGGAAGTGCTGGCCGAACTCAAGGTCACGCTCAACCGGCGCGAACAGTTCGCGCTGGAAAAGGTGCTGATCGACGAGCTGCTCGGCTTCGGCCCGCTCGAGGAACTGCTCAGCGATCCGGACGTGTCCGACATCATGGTCAACGGCCCGCTGCAGACCTACATTGAGAAGAAGGGCAAGCTGGTGCTCGCCCCGATCCAGTTCCGCGACGAACAGCACCTGTTCCAGATCGCCCAGCGCATCGTCAACATGGTCGGCCGCCGCGTCGACCAGACCACGCCGCTGGCCGACGCCCGCCTCAAGGACGGCAGCCGCGTCAACGTCATCGTCCCGCCGCTGTCCTTGCGCGGCACCGCGATTTCCATTCGTAAGTTTTCCGAAAAGCCGATCACCCTCGACATGCTCAAGGAATTCGGCTCAATGAACGAGAAGATGTGTACCGCGCTGAAGATCGCGGGCGCTTGCCGGATGAACATCGTCATCTCGGGCGGTACCGGTTCCGGTAAAACGACCATGCTCAACGCTCTGTCGAAGATGATCGACCCGGGCGAGCGCGTGCTGACCATCGAGGACGCGGCGGAACTTCGCCTGCAGCAGCCGCACTGGCTGCCGCTGGAAACCCGCCCGCCCAACCTGGAAGGCCAGGGCGCCATCACCATCGGCGATCTCGTCAAGAACGCCCTGCGTATGCGTCCTGACCGGATCATCCTGGGCGAAATCCGCGGCGCGGAGTGCTTCGACCTTCTCGCCGCCATGAACACCGGCCACGACGGCTCGATGTGCACGCTTCACGCCAACAGCCCGCGCGAATGCCTGGGCCGTATGGAAAACATGATCATGATGGGCGACATCAAGATCCCGAAGGAAGCCATCAGCCGCCAGATCGCGGAATCGGTTGACCTCATCGTCCAGGTCAAGCGCCTGCGCGACGGTTCGCGCCGCACCACCAACGTCACCGAGGTGATCGGCATGGAAGGCGACGTGATCGTCACGCAAGAGCTGTTCAAGTTCGAGTATCTCGACGAGAACGACGAGGGCAAGATCATCGGCGAATTCCGCTCGACGGGCCTGCGTCCCTACACGCTGGAAAAGGCGCGGCAGTTCGGCTTCGACCAGGCCTACCTGGAAGCCTGCCTCTA
>JAYRPK010000101.1:0-8763 GCA_041911195.1 Novosphingobium sp.
GCGAGGCCTTTTTCCGCCTCACCGACTATTCGCCCGAAGATCAGGACCATGTGCCATCGGCCGACCTCGACCTTGGCGGCGGGCGCACTCTCCACGTGCCCAAGAGCCTCAAGGGCGTCGGGGTTTTCAGTTTCAAGAAGCTCTGCGCCGAGGCGCGGGGCGCTGCGGACTATCTCGCAGTGGCCCATGCCTATCACACCGTGGTGCTGGTCGGCATTCCGCGCATGGGACCGGAAAACCGCAACGAGGCCCAACGCTTCATCACCCTGATCGACGCGCTCTACGAGAACAAGGTGAAGCTGTTCGCCACCGCCGCGGCCGAACCGGAGGAGCTCTACAACCAGGGCGGCGACGGCAGCTTCGAGTTCGAGCGCACCGTCAGCCGGCTAACGGAAATGCAGAGCGCGGACTACATGGCGTTGGGCCACGGCGAGGAATAGGATACCCTTTGCGAATCAACGATTCGGGGGGAATTTCCGTGATGAAATATCTGCTCGCAGCGCCGCTGCTGATCTGCGCCGCCGCGCCTGCCTATGCCACCGGCGGTATGGCCTGCGAAACCATCGGCGTCAGGAAGATCGAAGTCAGCGTGTCCTTCACGCACTCCACCGGCGGCGGGCTGGTCGGCGCGACGCTTGTCGACAATGGCGTCGAAGTGACCACCGAAAAGGCGCAATGGTGGCTTGACGGCAACGAAATGCGGCTGTTGCTCGTCGATCCCAATCTGGAGCGCGAAGAAGTCGAAGTCAGGGTGACCGGCAAGGGCGAGATCATGCGCGGAATCCTGAAGCGCGGCGGGCGGACCTACCGCGTGCGCTGCGAAGAGAGCGGCTGACCCGCCCGCCTTAGCCCTCACCGCCAGGACGCTCCGCCTGTGCGGCGAAGCGCGCCGCGCGGGTTGCAAAGCCCGCAACCACGGCGTATGATATAATATAACATATCGGCTGACGAGGCTCCCTGCGCGTGAAAAATCCGGCACTTCCGGCCCTCTTTTCCCTGACCGCAATTTTGGCATTTCCCTCCTCGGCCCATGCCGACGAAGCCGGCACGGATGGCAATTCCGGCGATGACATCGTCGTCACCGCCCGGCGGCTGGATGCCGCGCGCGATGCGATCCAGCCCTCGCTGGGCGCCAATGTCACCACGCTCGACCGCAAGGCGCTGGACAGTCAACCGGGCGGCCCTGACCGGGAACTCACCAGCGTATTGCTGCAGGTCCCCGGCGTCACCATGGACACCGACGGCGACGCCGAGGTGCACATCCGCAACGAACATGGCGAAGTGCAGTACCGGCTGAATGGCGTCACCATTCCCGAAGGCTTCGCCGGATTCGGACCGCTGGTCGACACGCGTATCGCCGAAAGCATCGAAGTGATCACTGGCGCCCTGCCCGCCCAGTATGGCTTCCACACAGCCGGCGTCGTTCAACTCAAGACCCGCAGCGGAGGCTTCGACGCCGAAGGCGACGCAAGCATCTATGGCGGCGGAAACGGCACTATCCAGCCAGGCTTCACCTACCGCAATTCCACCGGCCGGCTGAACCTGTTCGTCTCTGGCAGTTACCTGCGCAACGACCTGGGCATCGCCAACCCGACACCGGAAAAGGACGCGCTGCACGATCGCACCGAGCAATATCGCGGTTTCGGCTATCTTTCCTACCTGATCGACGACAGCAACCGCCTCTCGCTGTTCGGCGGAAGCTCGGTCGGCTCGTTCCAGATTCCCAACCGGCCGGGCCAGACCGTCAATTACCAGCTCAACGGCCGCACCGCCTTCGATTCCACCAGGCTCGACCAGAACCAGCGCCAGCAAACCCATTTCGGCGTGCTGGCCTACCAGTACTCGGGCGGCGATTTCGACCTGCAGATTGCGCCCTATCTGCGCTGGACCCAGGCCCACTTCATCCCCGATCCGCAGGGCGGCGAGCTGATGTTCAACGGTGCGGACACCGACCTCGACGAGCGCAGCCTGGCCTATGGCGTGCAGGCCGACGCCAGCCTCAAGGCGGGCGATCGCCACACCATCCGCTTCGGGCTGCAATACCAGCACGAACGCATACGCACTCGCAGCACAAGCCGCGTTTTCGCGCTGGACGCGCTGGGCGACCAGGCCAGCGATATTCCCCTTTCCATCGCAGTCGACCAGCGCGCCACGGCCGACAGCTTCGGCGCCTACCTGCAGGACGAATGGAAACTGAGCGACCAGTTGACGCTCAACCTGGGCCTGCGGTTCGACCATTATCGCGGCGATACCCAGGAAAGCCAGGTCTCGCCCCGCGCCAGCCTCGTCTGGATCCCGCGCGAAGGCACCAGCCTGCACATCGGCTATGCCCGCAACTTCACCCCGCCGCCGCTGCAACTGATCGGCACCGGTAACCTTGCCGCCTTCGACGGCACCACCGGCGAGGCGGAGATCAAGACGGCAGATTCGATCCGGGCGGAGCGCGAGCACCTGTTCGATATCGGCGCACAGCAGGTTGTCGCCAAGGGCCTGACCCTGGGGGTGGACGCCTATTACAAGATCAAGCGCAACCTGCTCGACAACACCCAGTTCGGCGCGACCGAGCTGTTCGCGCCGTTCAACTATGCCAGGTCATACAGCTGGGGCGTGGAATTCAGCGCAACCTATGAAAGCGAGCCTTTCGAGGCCTTCCTCAATATCGCGCGCGGCGAGCAGAAGGCCCGGCAGATCGTCTCCAACCAGTTCTTCTTCGACGACGAGGAACTGGACTACATCAAGGACAACTACATCTTCACCGACCACTCGCAGAAGTGGACCGTCTCGGCGGGCGCCGCCGGGCGCATCCGCAGTGCCTGGGGCGAGCTGCAACCCAGTCTCGAAGTGATCTACGGCAGCGGCCTGCGCGCCGAGGATCCCAACGGAATTGTCCCCAATGGCGGCACCGAACAGGGCTATGTCCAGGTCAATCTCGGCATTGCCCAGGCCTTCGGGCGCGACAAGGAAAAGGCCTGGACCCTGCGCTTCGACGTCACCAACCTGTTCGACCGGGTTTACCGGGTGCACAGCGGCGAAGGCGTCGGCGCCGGCCAGCCGCAATACGGACCGCGACGGGCCTTTTTCGTGGGATTGCGCAAGAGCTTCTAGGGGCTTGAACCCGGGCCTGCCGGCCCCATCTAATGCCCATTCCGGCGGCAACACCCCGCCGAGGTGGATACCCGACATGATCGAAGTGAGACCGTTCAACGGCCTGGGCCATGCAGACCATGGCTGGCTCGACGCGCACCACCATTTCAGCTTCGCCGACTATCGCGATCAGGCACGCATGGGCTGGGGCGCGATCCGGGTGTGGAACGACGATACCATCGCGCCCGGCACCGGCTTCGACCCGCACCCCCATAACGACATGGAAATCGTCACCTATGTCCGCACCGGCGCGATCACCCATCGCGACAGCCTGGGCAACGAAGGCCGCACCGCGGCGGGCGACGTCCAGGTGATGAGCGCGGGCACCGGCATCGTCCACTCCGAGCACAACCGAGCGAGCGAGCCAACCACCCTGTTCCAGATCTGGATCAGGCCCACCAGGGCGGGCGATCCGCCTTCATGGGGCCAGCGCCAGTTCCCGCGCGGCGAACGCGCCGGGAGCTGGGAAGTGGTGGCCAGTGGCAATCCGGTAGCTGACAATGCCCTGCCGATCCGCACCGATGCGCGCGTGCTGGCGGCAACCTTCCTCAAGGGCGATGTGGCGGCCTACGTCACCGATCCGGAAAGGCACGTCTATCTGGTGGCCGCCAGCGGCAAGGTGCGGGTCAACGGGCAAGAGGTGCAGCCGCGCGACGGCGTCGCCATTACAGGCGAGAACACGATTACCGTGGAAGCCGACGAAGACGCCGAACTGGTGATGGTCGATAGCCGTTAGGCCTTCACGACGCCTTGGCCAGCCTGCGCTGGGCCCCGGCCAGCCGCTGCATCAGCTTGAGGTCATGCTCGGTCAATCGCAGCGCGGAATCGGCCCAGTGTTCCACGATCTCCTGGAATTCCGGCATGGCGATCGGCGCGGCGGCCCGCGTCGCGCGCCGTGCGCCGACGATCCCGGCATGGCGGCGCGATGACTTGTCGATGAAGTCGCGCACGGCGGCCAGCCCCTCGCCCGGCGGGACGACCTTGTGGACCAGGCCCAGCTCGTACATCTGCTCGGCCGAATAGGTCTCGTCCGACAGGATCATGCGGTCGGCCATGGCCGTGCCCAGCTTGCGCGCCAACAGCGGATGGGCGCCCATGCCGGGAAACAGGCCGAACTTGATTTCGGGCAGACCGAAGGTCGAACCGCTCTCGGCAATGATGAAATCGAACGACAGCAGGGCCTCGAACCCACCGCCTAGCGCCGCGCCCTGGACCAGGCCAATGGTCAGCATCGGCAGGTCGAGCGCACGGATATTCCGGTCGAGAATCTCGACGCAGCGGCGGCCATAATGGATCAGGCCTTCGCGGTTGCCATGCCGGATCAGCGTGGCGAACAGTTCCAGATCACCGCCATAGCAGAACACGCCAGGCGCGCGGCTGCCCAGGATCAGGTAGTCGAGCGGGACCAGGCCGGGGCCGAAGCCCTTGACGATCAGGTCTTGCCAGCGTTCGAAATCGCTGAGCATGGGCGGCGTGAAACTGGGTCGCGCCATTGGCCGCATGAAGGTCCACAGGGCCCTGCGATCGGCATCGTAGAGCACGTCGAGCTCGTCGAGCTTGAACAATTCGCCAGGCATGGCGAGCCGCTCGTCCGAGCTGCGCAGCAGCGCTTCGTCACTGTTGTTCAAAGGAATTGCGGACGCGTCGAGCGACTGCTCGATTCCGTCACGTCCATCAAGACCGCCCGATAGCCGATCCACGAAATACCCCCACTAGCGACCCATCGCCTGCCTTATCAGACACTTATTGCGACTAGTTCAGCAAGTTATGGTAAGCTGCCAAGCTTGGCAAAGGAAAAATGAGACGCCTGCGATGAAGCGAGTCCCTATTCGGGCCACCTGAGACGACAAAAAAACAAGAGTTGAGCGCGGTCATGGGCATTTGCGTCCCAATTTCCAATCACTCAACCAACAATTCCAAGTCCGGCCAGAGAACGATCGAGCATCAGCAATTGCCACAGCAGCCGCGAATGGTCTGAGCGGCCGGAAATATGGGCCTCCGCCACCGCGCCGAGCCGCTTCGCCTCGAACCAGCCGGTTCGCGCCAATGCGCCGCTCCCGGCGATCTCGCGCGCCGCGCCGGCCAGGGGGCCGCGGAACCATTGGGCGATCGGCGTGACGAAGCCCTGCTTGGGGCGGAACAGAATCTCGTCGGGCAGATAGCGCCGCATGGTGCGCTTCATCAGCCACTTGCCTTCGCGCCCATGCACCCGCAGGCTTTCCGGCAGGCTGGCGGCGAATTCGATCAGCCGGTGATCGAGCAGCGGCTCGCGCGCTTCGAGCCCGACCGCCATGCTGGCGCGATCGACCTTGGTCAGGATGTCGCCCGGCAGCCAGAACTTGAGGTCGGCATATTGCGCCCGGTCCAGCCCCGAACGGGCAGGCGCAGCCCGCATCAGCTCGACCAGCCCCTGCTCTGCCCGGTAAAGGCCGCGCAGGGCCAGGAATGCTGGCGAATAGAGCGTGTCGCGCAGCGCCGGCCCGGTCACCGACAGCGCCGAGGCATAGGCTTCCTCGCTGCTGGCCGCGAGCGACAGCAGGGTCGTCTTCGCGCGCAGCGGACGCGGCGCCCAGTCGGCCTTGGGCCACACGCGGCCCAGCGTTCCGAACAGCCCGGCGCGAAAGCCCGCGGGCAGCAGACCCCGCACCCGATCCTCGGCGTGCTGGAACACATGGCGGCGATAGCCAGCGAAAGCCTCGTCCGCGCCGTCGCCGGAAAGCGCGACCGTCACTGTCTCGCGCGCCAGCTGGCTGACGCGCCAGGTCGGCAGGGCGGAGGCATCGGCAAAAGGCTCGTCGAACATCCAGGCGAGGTGATCGACGTGTTCGAAATCGTCGGGCGAGACGATCCGGCTGTGATGCTCGGTGTTAAAGCGGAGGGCCACCTGCCGCGCATAGTCGCTCTCGTCGAGCGCGGCGACGTCGAAGCCGATCGAGCAGGTCTTGACCGGGCTGGCGCTCGCCTCGGCCATCAGCGCGACGACCGAGGAGCTGTCCACGCCGCCCGAGAGGAACGCGCCCAGCGGCACGTCGGCGACCATGCGCGAAGTCACTGCCTGGCGCATCAGGTGCAGCAGTTCGGCCTCGAGATCCTCGGGCTTGCTGGCGCGCCGCTCGGCGAATGACACGTCCCACCAGCACCTGGGCGCGGGCATCGGCGCATCGTGGCGCAGCAGCAGACAATGGCCAGCGGGCAGCTTGCTCACGCCCTTGAGGATCGAGCGGCCATCGGGAACATAGCCCCAGGTGAGGTAGTCCTCCACCGCCAGCGGATCGGCCTCGCGCCGCAGCAGCGGATGCGCGGTCAGCGCCTTGAGCTCGGAACCGAAGATCACGCTGCCGTCGCTCAGCGGGGCGAGGAACAGCGGTTTCACTCCCAGCCGGTCGCGCGCGAGGAACAGGCAGCGCTTGTCGAGATCGTAGATCGCGAAGGCGAACATGCCGTGCAGGCGCGAAACGCACCCCTCGCCCCACTGCCGCCAGGCGGCGAGGATCACTTCGCTGTCGCCATCGGTATGGAACTGCGCGCCCAGCACCGTCAGGTCGGCGCGCAGCTCGCGGTAATTGTATATCTCGCCATTGAACACCAGCATGGCGCGGCCATCGGTCGAGGCCATCGGCTGCGGCGAGCCTTCGATATCGATGATCGACAGCCGGCGATGGCCCAGCCCGACGCCCGGCCCGGTCCACACGCCATGCCCGTCCGGCCCGCGATGGGCGATCGCATCGCACATCCGCTCCAGCCGCGCCGGATCGACCGGCTTGGGCGTCGTCAGATGGAAAATACCGGCAATTCCGCACATTGGCGTGAGCCTACCGGATCGCCGTTATCCGGTCCATCCACGCGCCCGGAGCGCCTGTGGACCGGCGAAACGCATCGAGCGAGGCAGCGGCGGCGGGCTGCCCGGGCCGCTCCTCGGCCGAGAGGATCAGGGTGGCGGTGGGCCGCGCGCGCAGCAGCAGGCGGTCGGCAATGTTGGCGAGCTTGAGCCGGGCATTGCTGCCGGTGACGAGGCTGCCGGTGCGGTAATAGGTCTGCGCCAGCCGCTCGACCCTGCCCGGCCCGAGCAAGCGGTCGCTCTTGGCGTCCTGGGCCGAGGGCCCGCTCGATTGCCAGGCCCAGCCGCTGTCGGCGATCAGTGCCCCCTCGCCGAAGCCGCCGGCCTCCTTGCCTTCCGATTGCGAGGCATAGAGCGCGAGGAACACGTCAACCTCGTGCCCCCGGCCATCGGCATAGCGGCCCAGCAGCCGGTGATCGGCGCCACTGGCGCGCGGCTCCCAGGCGGCCTGCGGGCGAAAGTCGGTGCGATGCCAGCCGGGCACCTCTGGCAATGCGATGTGCCGGGGCATGGGGGCGGACAACGAGTCCGCCGCCAAGGCCCAGGCCTGCCCGGCCAGCGCAATTCCGGCGATGCCGCCCAAGGTCCTGGGCCAGCTGGCGGTGTGCCGCGCCCATGCGGCAAGGCGCGGCGAGCGATTGATCGCATCGGGATCGATCATCGCATCGTCGCGCGGACGATCGAAGAACTTCCAGGCGATCGCCATGGTCAGCGCGATGACCAAGCCGAAGAACACCCAGCCATAAAAGATATGGTCGATGCCGGTCGCCCGCTCCGCGCCGACATATTGCGCGATGTAGATCGTCCCCCAGGCGCGCAGGCCATTGGCCAGCACCGGCACGGCGATGCACAACAGCATGAACAGGGCGCGCCGCCACCAGCTTTTGAAACACAGATTTGCGGCCAACGCCCCGAAGGCCATCATGGCGACGAGGAACTTGATGCCCGAGCAGGCCTCGGCCACCTGGAACAGCCCGGCGGGGGTATCGATGAACACGCCGTCGATCCGGGCGGTCATGCCCGCCAGATGAACCAGGCCGATGGTCAGCTTGGCGGTCACCATCTGCATCGGCGCCACCAGCTCCTCGCCGAAGGGGACGAGGAACAGCATGTAGCCCAGCGGAAAGGCCAGCCCGGCCCCCGCGCGCGGCCCCAACAAGGCCAGCGCAGAGGCGATCAGCATGGCGACTGCCCCCAGCTCGCGCGCCAGAGTCAGGCCGGAAAAGGCCCCCAGCACCCACAGCAGTACCGCGCCGGCAAAGGGGACCAGCCCCGGCCACCAGTGCTGGGGCGGAACCCGCGCGAGTTCGCCCGCGCGCTGGTGGACCAGCCAGGCCAGGATCGGCGGGATCAGCAGGATATGGCTGAAAGTGGAGCTGTTCCACCACTGATCGGCCATCGCCGCCCAGTCGGCCCAGGTCGATGCGGCGAGCGCCAGCCAGACGCCGACTAAGAGCCGCAGCGGCAGCGCCCAGGCCGGTGCCAGCGTCCAGCCTGCAAAGGGCCGCCGCAGCGCCCCCAGCCGCGCCTCAAGCTGCATCGCGCGCCAGCCGGGCCGGCCAGCCGACCAGTTCGGGCAGATCGGCGAGGGCCTCCTGCCAGGTGGCGTTTTCGGTGACGAAGCGCCGCGCGGAAAGCCCGCGGGACTGCGCCAGTTTAAGACTGGAGAGCAGGTTGACCGCGGCCGCCGCCAATTCCTCGTCGCTTTCGCCCACGTCGAAATGCTTGCCGTCGGTCGCGCCGATGCCGGTAGCCGCGCCGGGGGTCAGCACCACCGGCAA
>JAYRPK010000102.1:0-11093 GCA_041911195.1 Novosphingobium sp.
CCAGAGTCGATGGCCACCTCGCCCACCTTGGTGAAGCGCCGCTTGACCCCGCCGAACTTGGCAAAGCCGGTGCGGATGCATTCGTCGCTGCAACCCATCTCCGCCGCCACCGCCACCGCCGCCAGCGCATTCTGGACATTGTGCCGGCCCGGCATCGGCAGCTCGATCCCCTCGACCCGCCGGAAGCTGCCGTCGCGCTGGCGCAGGGCGGCATCGAAGCGGTTGCCGCCGGGATAGGGGGTGACGTTCTCGCCGCGCACGTCGGCCTGGGCGGAAAAGCCGTAGGTCACCACGCGACGGTCGCGCACCTTGGCAATCACCGCCTGCACTTCGGGGTGATCGATGCACAGCACCGCGCAGCCATAGAACGGCACATTCTCGATGAATTCGACGAAGGCTTCCTTCACCGCGTCGAACGAGCCGTAATGATCGAGGTGTTCGGGATCGATGTTGGTGACGACCGAAATGGTGCCGTCGAGCCGCAGGAACGAACCGTCGCTCTCGTCCGCCTCGACCACCATCCAGTCGCCCGAGCCGAGCCGCGCGTTGGAGCCGTACTGGTTGATGATGCCGCCGTTGATCACCGTCGGATCGATCCCGCCGGCATCGAGCATGGCCGCGATCATCGAGGTGGTCGTGGTCTTGCCATGGGTCCCGGCCACAGCGACGGTGCTTTTCAGCCGCATCAGCTCGGCCAGCATCTCGGCGCGGCGCACCACGGGAATGCGGCGTTCGTAGGCCTGTTCGACTTCCGGGTTGGTCTTGCGGCTGACCGCCGTGGAAGTGACGACGACCGCCGCATCGCCCAGGTTCTCGGCCTTATGGCCGATGGCGACCTTGATCCCGCGCTTGCGCAGGCCTTCGACGACATAGCTCTCGGCAATGTCAGAGCCCTGCACCGAATAGCCCAGGTTGTGCATCACCTCGGCAATGCCGGACATGCCGATGCCGCCGATGCCGACGAAATGGATCGTGCCGATATCCGTACCGACGCCCTTCATTCGGCGCGCTCCATGGCCAGAGCCTCTTGCCCCGAAGCGGAGCTCTGCCCGCCCAGGCGGATCACATCCATCAGCGGCGCGCCGCCGAAGCCTTCGACCAGATCGGCAAGGTCAGCCGCGGCATTGGGATAGCCGCAGTTCCACGCGGCATGCGCCGCATTGGCCAGCGTTTCGGGATGCTGCGCCATGGCCTGGATCTGCTTGGCCAGTTCCACCGCGGTGAACTTGTCCTGCCGGATCGCCCGCGCGCCGCCCGCCGCGACCACTTCGCGGACATTGGCGGCCTGGTGATCGTCGGTGGCGATCGGCAGCGGCACCAGGATCGCCGGGCGGCCGACCGCCGTCAGCTCGGCAATGGTCGATGCCCCGGCGCGGCCGATGAACAGGTGGGTATCAGCCAATCGCTCGGCCATGTCCTCGAAATAGGTGGCCAGTTCGGCGGGTATATCATGCCCGGCATAGCGGTTGCGCACCGCCTCGATATCCTCGGGCCGGCACTGCTGGGTGACCTGCAGGCGATAGCGCAAGGCCGGCTGCAGCATGGCGAGCCCGTCCGGCACCACTTCGGACAGCACCCGCGCGCCCTGGCTGCCGCCGGTGACGAGTATGCGCAGCAGGCCTTCCTCGGTGAAGGCGGGGAACGGCCGATCACGCAGTTCCAGCACTTCGCTGCGGACCGGGTTGCCGACCAGGTGGGTCTTGCCGGCATGCTTGGGCTTCAGCCGGTCGACCTCGCGATAGGCCGTGGCGATGGCGTCGACCCGCCCGGCCAGCAGGCGGTTGACCCGGCCGAGCACGGCGTTCTGTTCGTGGATCACCGTCGGGATCCTGGCCGCATGCGCCGCCAGCAGGGCAGGCAGCGCGGGATAGCCGCCGAAGCCGACCACGGCGCTTGGCTCGAAGCTCTCGAACAGGCGCAGCGCCATGCTCCGCCCTTCGCGGATGGCGCTCAGGCCCTTGATCCAGCTCAGCGGGTTCTTGCCCTCCAGCCGCCCGGCCGGGAGGACATGCGCGGTCAGCGACGCAGGCTTGCCGGGAATCGCGGCACCGCGCTCGTCGGTGATCAGCGCAACGTGATGCCCGCGCCGTTCCAGCTCGCTGGCCAGCGCGAAGGCGGGAATCAGGTGTCCGCCGGTGCCCCCGGCGGCGAGGACATAATGACGGCTGACCACGCTCATTTGCCCGCTCCCCGATCGCGCATCGAAAAGCGCTCGCGCTGGAGGTAGGGATTGCGCCGGGTGATCGCCAGCAGGAAGCCGACCCCCAGGCACAGGGCGAGCGTCGAGGAACCTCCATAGGAAATCAGCGGCAGGGTCATGCCCTTGGAAGGGAACAACTGCAGGTTGACCAGGATGTTGATGAAGGCCTGCCCGCCCAGTTGCGCGGTCAGCCCGGTGGCGGCGAGCAGAGTGAACAGGTCCTCCTCCTCGACCAGCCGCAGCATGACCCGGGCGACGATGGCGAAATAGAGCAAGACCACTACCATGCAGGCGATCAGGCCGAATTCCTCGCCGATCACCGAGAAGATATAGTCGGTATGCGCTTCGGGCAGCGACAGCTTGCGCGTGCCGAGCCACAGCCCCGAGCCGGTCCAGCCCCCGGCCAGCAAGGTGCGCTGCGCCATGAACACCTGGTCGAAAGCCGTGCCGCCGCCGATGAAGTCGTCGATCCGGTGGCGGGCATTCTCGTAAAACACATAGGCCGCCACCAGCAGGCCGACGCCACCCGCGCCGGTGTAGACGATCCGCCGCATTTCGAGCCCCGACAGCAGCATCAACACGAACCACACGCCGCCGAACAGGATGGTCGAGCCGAAATCGGGTTGCAGCATCAGCAGCACGCCGACGAGGCCCATCAGCCCCAGGCTGAGCTGCAGGACCGGCAGCTTGGGATCGCGAATGCGCCACGACAGGATCCAGGCCAGCGCGATGGCGAAAGCGGGCTTGAGGAATTCGGAGGGTTGCAGCGAAACGCCCAGATTGAGCCAGCGGCGCGCACCGTTGACCTGGCTGCCCACCAGCGGCACCAGCATCAGCGCCACCAGCATGGCGAAGCCCAGCAGGATCCCCGCGCGCCGGGCCATGTCCTTGGTCAGGAACGATGCGCCGAACATGGCGATGAGTCCCAGCGCCTGCCAGCGCAGGTGGAGCATGAAGAAGTGCAGGTCATCGACATTCAGCCGCCGCGCGCTGGCGGGCGAGCTCGCCGCCACCGCAACCGCGCCGATCGCCATCAGCGCCAGCACCAGTCCCAGCAGGACCCGGTCGATCTCGCGCCACCAGATGGCGATCTCGCTGCGGCGGCTGCGGCTGTAGCGGGCTCCGGAAACCCCGCGCCCGCTGGGGCCGCCCGGACCGAGAGGCGGATGGGTCGCCATCAGGCTGGTCCTCCACTGGCGGGTTCGGGTGCAGCAAGTGCCTCGACGATCTGGCGGAACGCGTCGCCGCGCGCCTCGTAGTCGCGGAACTGGTCGAAACTGGCGCAGGCGGGCGAGAGCATGACCACGTCGCCCGGCCTTGCGGCGGCCATGGCCTGGCGGATCGCCTCTGCCAGCATCTCGCTGCGGGTCACCGGCATGTAGGGCGCCAGCAGGTCGGCGAACAGCGGGCCGGCATCGCCGATGGTATAGGCGGCCGCGACATTGCCGAACCAGGGCTTGCACTCGTCAAGGTCATCGCCCTTGGGCAGGCCGCCGAGGATCCAGTGGATGCGCTTGTTCGGCTTGGGCGGGAAAGCGGCGATGGCCGGGGCGGCCGAGGCGGGATTGGTCGCCTTGCTGTCGTTGATGTAGAGAACGCCGTCGAATTCGCCGACCCGCTCCATGCGGTGCGGCAAGCCGCGAAAGGTCGGCATCGCTGCGTTCCACTGCGCCTGGGTGAGCCCCAGCGATTCGACGATGGCGACGGCGACGGCGGCGTTCTGGAGATTGTGCGGTCCCTGCAGCGAGGGCCAGTCGGCCTGCATGCCGATCAGGCCCGCGCCATCGACCCGGTGAATGCGGTCCGCCGGGCGGCGGCGCGCCTCGGCATCGGCGATCGCGGACGTCTCGGCATCGCCCACGCCGAACACCGCGTGCTGGTCCGGTCGTTGCATGGCGAACAGCCGGCCCTTGGAAGCGGCATAGGCGGCAAAATCGGCGTAGCGGTCAAGGTGGTCGGGCGTGATGTTGAGCAGGGCCGCCGCCTCGCAGGCGAGGCTCTGCGTCAGGTCGATCTGGTAGCTCGACAGTTCGAGCACATAGACCCCGCCCGGCGCCAGCGGCTCCTGGCCCAGGATCGGCAGGCCGATATTGCCGCCCATGCGCGTCGGCAGCGCCGCGCTTTTCAGCAGGTGGTGGACCAGCGCGGTGGTGGTCGACTTGCCGTTGGTGCCGGTGATGCCGACCACGCGGTGCGCTGGCAGGCTGTCGCGGGCGAGCGCGAACAACTCGATATCGCCGATCACCGGAACGTGAAACGAAGAGGCGTGCATGGCGATGGGATGCTGGTTGAGCGGCACGCCTGGCGAGACGACGACGCCATCATAGCCGGTGAGATCGATCGAGACCGGGTCGGCCAGTTCCACCCGCCCTTCAAGCTTTAGCCTCGGCTCCTCGCGGCTATCCCAGGCGGTTACCCGCGCCCCACTCGCCAGCAAGGTTTCGACCGCGGTCATCCCGGAGCGGGCAAGCCCCAGCACCGCGTACCGCTTGTCCTTGAAGGCAGGGGAAACGATCACCGCAGCTTCAGCGTCGAAAGGCCGATCAGCGCCAGCACGATCGAGACGATCCAGAAGCGGATCACCACGGTCGATTCCGCCCAGCCCTTTTGTTCGAAATGGTGGTGGATCGGCGCCATCCGGAAGATGCGCCTGCCGGTTCGCTTGAACCAGAACACCTGGACGATCACCGAGACCGCTTCGAGTACGAACAGCCCGCCGACCACCGCCAGCACCACTTCGTGATGAGACGCCACGGCGATCGCGCCCAGCGCCCCGCCCAGCGCCAGGCTGCCGGTATCGCCCATGAATACTGCGGCAGGGGGCGCGTTGAACCACAGGAAGGCAAGGCAGCCGCCCATGATCCCGGCGCACAGGATGGTCAGCTCGCCCGCGCGCGGCACATGCGGAATGCCAAGGTAATGCGAGAAGTCATACCGTCCCGCCAGGTAGGCGATGATGGCAAAGGCCCCGGCGGCAATGATCACCGGCATGGTGGCGAGCCCGTCAAGCCCATCGGTCAGGTTCACCGCATTGCCCGCGCCGACCATCACCACCGCCGCGAAGATATAGTACCCCCACCCCAGCGGAATATAACGGTCGGTAAAGGGCACGTAGAGGTTGGTGTTGATCTGGCTGACGATCAGCCAGCTCGCGATCCCCGCCACGGCGAATTCCATCAGTAGCCGCAACTTGCCCGAAACGCCCTTGTGGCTGCGCTTGGTCACCTTGTCGTAATCGTCGAGGAAACCGATCACCCCGAAGCCGCCGGTCACTGCGAGGCAGGCCCAGACGAAGGGATTTTTCAGGTCCATCCACAAGAGCATCGAGATCACCAGCGAGGTGAGGATCATCAGCCCGCCCATGGTCGGAGTGCCGCGCTTGGCCAGGTGGGTCTGCGGGCCGTCCTCGCGGATCGGCTGGCCCTTGCCCTGGCGCATGCGCAGCATAGTGATGAAGCGCGGACCGATGATCAGGCCGATGACCAGCGCGGTCATCAGCGCGGCGCCGGCGCGAAAACTCTGGTAGCGGATGAGGTTCGCCAGCCCCTCGAAATGGAAATATTCGGCGATCAGGTAGAGCATCAGCCATCCTTGCCGGTGAGCGAGGCCACCAGAGCGCCAAGACCCACCGAATTCGAACCCTTGACCAGGATCGCGTCGCCGCTTTCAAGGCCATATGCCATGAGCGCATCGCGCGCCTCGGCAGGGTTTCGGCAATGGGCGAAGGGCATGGACTTGCCAAGCGCAAGGCCCCCGGCTTTCCCCAATTCGTCGGCCAAAGCGCCCATTTCGTCGCCCACCAGGATGGCATAGTCGAGCCCGGCCTCGGCCATGGGCCCGGCGAGTTCGGCATGGAACGCCGGGCCATGCTCGCCCAACTCCTTCATCGCGCCCAGAACCGCGATCCGCCGGGTCGCCGGCGTGCGGCCAAGCTGCGCCAGGGTCGCACGCATCGAGGCGGGATTGGCATTGTAGCTCTCGTCGATCAGCAGGGCCTCGCCGGCCCTGGCAGCGATGGTATGGCGCGCCCCGCGCCCCTTGAGCCCTTCCATCTCGGCCAGCGCCAGCCCGGCCGCGCCCAGATCGCCGCCGACAGCGCGAACCGCAGCCATCACGGCGAGCGAATTGGCCACCCAGTGCTCGCCCGGCGCGGCCACGGTGTAGCAGATCCGCCGGTCGCCCATATCGGCGGTGACCAGCGAGCCGCCGCCCATGCCCGCCACCGCATCGAGCAGGCGGACATCGGCGAAGTCCGACTTGCCGAAGGAAACCACCTTGCCGGCATAGCGCGCGGCATTCCTGCGCAGGCGCGCATAATGCGGTGAATCGGCCGGGATGATGGCCACGCCATCGGGCTCAAGCCCCTGGAAGATCTCGCTCTTGGCGTCCGCGATCGCCGCTTCGCTGCCCAGGTTCTCGATATGGGCAGGGGCGATCGTGGTGATCAGGGCGACATGCGGGCGAACCTGCCGCGCCAGGGCGCGAATCTCGCCCGCGTGGTTCATGCCCATCTCGAACACCCCGTAGCGGGCCCGCGAAGGCATCCGCGCCAGGCTGAGCGGCACGCCGATGTGGTTGTTGTAGCTCTTGACCGAGCGATGCGCCGCGCCCCTGCTTGAGCGATCGAGCGCAGCGAACAGCGCCTCCTTCACTCCCGTCTTGCCGACCGAACCGGTGACGCCGACAATCCGCGCATTGCTGCGCGCCCGCGAGGCCTTGCCCAGCGCCACCAGCGCGGCAGTGGTATCCGCCACCCGGATGTGGGGCGCGTCGACCTGCCGATCGGCGACCACGGCGCTGGCGCCCCTGGCCATCGCACTCTCGATGAAGCGGTGGCCGTCCATCGCCTCGCCCTTCAGGGCGAAGAACAGGTCGCCCGCCATGACGTCACGCGAATCGATTTCCACCCCGGAGACCTGGAATTCGCCGACCGCGACCCCGCCCAGGGCCCGCGCCAGCGAAACCGCGTCCCACAGCGCCATCGGCAGGTCGTCGTTGGCCGCCCCGGGCCATTCCAGTATCCGGGCCAAAGCATTCATGCCGCACACTCCCTGACCACGGCGACATCGTCGAACGGCAGGACGCGCGTGTCCGCGCCTCGCCCCACGACCTGCCCCTGTTCGTGTCCCTTGCCGGCGACCAGTACTATGTCGCCGCGTCCCGCCTCGGCGATCGCCGCTGATATCGCCTCGCGCCGGTCGCCGATCTCGCGCGCGCCTTGCGCGCCGGCCAGCACCATGGCGCGGATCGCCGCCGGATCCTCGCCGCGCGGATTGTCGTCGGTGACGATCGCCACATCCGCCTGCGAAGCCGCCACCTTGCCCATTTCCGGCCGCTTGCCCTGGTCGCGGTCGCCGCCGGCGCCGAATACCACGATAATGCGACCCTGGGCGTGCGGCCGCAAGGCGGCGATCGCCGCTTCCAGCGCGTCGGGCGTGTGGGCGTAATCGACATAGACCGGCGCGCCCATGCGGGTGATCGCCGCCCGTTCCAGCCGGCCCCTGACGGGCTGCAACCGGGTGAGCGCATCGAGAGTCTGCGCCGGATCGCCGCCGGTCGCCAGCACCAGCCCGGCCGAAACCAGGGCATTGGCCGCCTGATAGGCGCCGATCAGCGGCAGCTCGATCTTGCGCATGGCGCCGCCGATCTCGATTTCCAGGCTCTGGCCAAGCTGGGTGGGCTGGCGCGACAGCAGGCGGATCGCTTCGCCCTTCGCGCCTACCGTCAGCACCCGCAGGCCGCGCCGCCTGGCGTGACTTTTCGCCTTGTCCGACCATTCATCATCGGCCCAGATCACCGCCGCGCCGTCTTCCGCGACGACTTCGTCGAACAGCCGCATCTTGGCGGCGAAATAGTCGTCCATATCGGCATGGTAATCGAGGTGATCGCGCGACAGGTTGGTGAAGGCCCCCGCCGCCACCTTCGCGCCCTCGTTGCGGAACTGGGCAAGGCCGTGGCTCGATGCCTCGTAGGCGACATGGGTAACACCCTCGCGGGCAAGCCCGGTCAGGTTGGCGAGGAAGGTCACCACGTCGGGCGAAGTCAGGCCGGTGGATACGGACTCGTCGGGCGTGGTCACGCCCAGCGTGCCGATCGAGGCCGCGCGGTGCCCGGCCATGCGCCAGATCTGCCGGGTCATCTCGACGGTGGAAGTCTTGCCGTTGGTTCCGGTAACGGCAACGATGCATTCGGGCACCGGCGTGAAGAATTGCGCGGCCAGCCGGGCGAACAGGCGGCGCGGCTGGGGATCGGCAAGGTGGATCGCCCCGCTCACCGCCGCATCGGGCGCGGCGACCACGGCCACCGCGCCGGCGGCCACGGCGGCCTGTATGAAGTCCTCGCCATTGAACTGCGCTCCCCGGAAGGCGCCGAACACCGTGCCCGGGGCGACCTTGCGGTGATCGATGGCGAAGCCGGTGACCATCGCCTCGCCGCCGGCCGCCAATTGCACCCCGGCCGCCCGGGCGATGTCACCCAGCTTCATTCGCGATCCCCGCCGTGGACCAGGGGCGAAAGGTCGGAGATGTTGATGTCGCGGGTCTCGTCGGGCATCACCCCAAGCAAGGGCCCGATCCGCGGAATGACCCGGCCGACGATGGGCGCCGTGTTCCAGGCGGCGGTGCGCTGGCCCGAGGTGGCGGCGGTGCCCTGCGGTTCGTCGAGCATGGCGATGACGACGAAGCGCGGCCGGTCCATCGGGAAGGCGGCGGCGAAAGTCGCGACCAGCGAGCTCTTGCGATAGCCGTTCACGCCCGGCTTTTCAGCCGATCCCGTCTTGCCGCCGACGCGATAACCGTGGGCATTGGCCTTCTTGCCGGTGCCATCAACCACGATCATCCGCAGCAACTGGCGCATGCGCGCGCTGGTCGATGCCTTGAACACGCGCCGTCCGGCCGGCACTTGCCCCGGTTCCAGCTTGTTGAGCGTCGTCGGGCGCCAGATGCCGCCATTGACCATCGCGGCATAGGCTGCCGCCAGGTGCAGCGGCGTGACGGCGATGCCGTGGCCATAGGAAACCGTGGCTGTGGTGATCCGCGACCAGTTCGCCCCCGGCCACAGCGGCATGCCGCGCGCGGGCACCTCGATATAGGGCCGCTCGGCCATTCCCAGCGAGCGCATGGTGGCGTTCAGCCTTTCACCGCCCAGCCGGTCGGCGACTTGCGCGGTGACGATGTTCGACGAATGGATCAGCGCCTCGGGCACGTTGAGCGAGGGGCCGAGGCTGTGGCTGTCGCGGATTTCGCGGCCGTCGATCTTCAGGGGGCGATCGCTGGGATAGCGGCGCGACAGATCGGTGACGACCCCGGCATCGATCGCGGCGGCGACCGTGATCGGCTTGAAGGTCGATCCCAGCTCGTAGACCTGGTTGGTGAACCGATTGAAGATGTTCGCTGCGCCCTGGCTGTCGATCAGGTTGGGATTGAACGAGGGCAGCGAGGCGAGCGCGAGGATTTCCCCGGTATCGACGTCGAGCACCACGCCGGCCGCGCCCTTGGCCTCGGTATCGCGGATGCCCTGCAGCAATTCGTCCTCGAGCGCGCCTTGCACCCGGGTATCGATCGACAGCATGGCCGGGGTGCCGCGCATGGTTGGATCGGTCAGCCGACGATCGAGCGCCTGTTCCATGCCCACCTGGCCGCGCCCGTTGGCATCGACGAAGCCCAGCACGTGCGCCGCCATGAAGCCCTGCGGATAGAGGCGCTCGGTCTCAAAGGGCGATTCCAGCGCCGGTTCGCCCAACGCGTGCACCTTGTTGGCCTCTTCTGGCAGGATATGCCGGCGCAGATAGCCCGCCCTGCCCGAAGCCAGCCTGGCCGCCAGTTCCTGCTGGTTCATGTCCGGAAAGATGCGGACCAGCGCGGCAGCGACCTGTTCGGGGGAATTGATCAGCGGCGATCCGCCATCGTCCATCGCCTTGGGATTGAAGCGCAGCGAGGGCGCGTCGAACGCCCGGGCCATCGGCACGCCGTTGCGATCGACGATATCGGCGCGCTTGGGCAGCAGCGCCGCCGAAAGGTCCTGGCCGGAATTGTGGGCCTCGACGGCCCCAAGATAAGTGATCCGCGCTTCGGCGGCCAGTGTCGCCGCCGCGAACAGGCCAAGCACCTGCATCGACCGCCACTTCGCCGTCACCAGCAGGCGGCGGCGAACGTCGACGATCTGGCGCCGGCCTGATGCGAATGTGGCGGTGACGGTGGCCGCGGTCATTCGCGCGCCACCCTGGTGTCGCTGATATGCGAGAGCCGTTCGCGCAGGCCGTCGGCGTCGTTGCGGTTGTGGCTGGTGCGACGGCGAGACGGGTCGGCCGCCGCAGGCTTGCCGGTGACCGGCGAGACCATGGCCGGAAGCCTGCCCTCATCGCCATCGCCGCCGGCACTGGCGACCCGGATCGGCGCGGGAGCATCGGCTGCGCGCGGTTTGCCCAGCGCGGCCAGTTGCCGCTCGCTTTCGAGATACTGGCCCGCCGTCGGCGCGTCATAGCCGAATTCGGTGTTGTTGAGCACGCGCAGCTGTTCCTGGTTGGAGCGAGTGGCGAATTCGGTTTCGAGCTGGCGCGTCTCGCGCTTGAGCGCATAGATCTGGCGTTCGGTCAGCCGCACCTGGCTCTTCACCGCGTTGACCCGCAGGGTCAGCGCCAGGGTCAAGGCAAGGCATATGGTCAGCACGAATGCCCAGCCGATGGTGCGGACGCGATCGCGGGTAAGGTTCATGCTGCCCTCCTCTCACTGGCTGGGGCACGGGTGCGCACGGCGCTGCGCAGGGTCGCCGAACGGGCGCGGGGATTGCGGTTGATCTCCGAGGCGGAGGGGCGCACCGGCTTGGCCACATGGGCAAAGGTGGAGGCGGCGGCTGGCCTGCCTGCACCGGGTGGACGTGCCGGCCGTCGCCGCCG